>NZ_JBREBQ010000007.1:0-111432 GCF_052906625.1 Geobacillus sp. CCR
TAGACCTTTTTGACTTGAACGTTCATGAGAGAAAAACTCCTTCACTTTCCTTGTATGTCAAGGATTCATTCGACGATGGACATAAAAAATCCTCCCGATTTTCGTTGGGAGGGTGCGAAATGTGAGTATTAAACGGGCAAAAAATTTTCATCACCAACGGCGCCCGCGCTTCTTGGGTCGTCGTGTTCGCCACGGTTGATCCGAAGTTGGGCCGCGCCGGGCACCGGGCGTTTGTCGTCGAAAAAGGGACGCCGGGATTTGTCGCGACCCGCACCGTCCATAAGATGGGTTTGCGCGCCAATGAAACGGCGGAGCTCTTGTTTGAAGACTGCTTTGTTCCTGATGAAAATTTGCTTGGCGGTGAAGAGTTGTATAGCGCAAATGCGAATAAACCGTCCGGTTTCCAAGTGGCGATGAAAACATTTGACAGCACGAGGCCGATCGTCGCGGCCATGGCCGTCGGCATCGCCCGCGCCGCCTATGAATATACGCTTGACATCGTTCGCAGCGAGTACCCGAAACAAGGACGGTTGTACTATGAAGCAGCCGCCCTGCTTGCCGAGGCGGAGCAAGAGATTGACGCTGCTCGCCTGTTGACGTGGGAAGCGGCGTGGAAAGCCGACATTGGCGAGCCGAATGCGATGGAAGCGGCCGTCTGCAAAGCAGTCGCCGGTAAAATGGCGCTTCATGTCTGCGCTATGTGCCTTGAACTGCTCGGTCCCGTCGGCCTTGGCGGACATTTGGTCGAGAAATTGTACCGCGATGTGAAAGTGTTTGATATTTTTGAAGGCACGCAGCAAATCCAGCGCCTTGTCACAGCAAGACGGTTGTATGCGCCATACGGCGTGCACGTATAGAAGAGCGAGGCGGCGACCCAAACATCTCCGCTCGCGGTGGAGAGCGATGATCATTTGTGAAGTTTGCCGGTTCGATTGAACGAAAGGGGGAATTCCGATGCCTTATGAAACGTTGCGCATAGAGCGGCGAAACAAAGGAGTCGCTTGGGTGATGATCCACAACCCGCCGGCGAACGCCATTAGCGAGCGATTAATGGAAGAATTGGAGAAAGCGGCCGATGAATTGGAAGCCGACCGCGGAGTGCGCGTTGTCGTCATCGCGTCGGCCCATCCGAAAACGTTTCTCGCCGGCGCTGATTTAAAGGACATGATTCAGCGAGGAACCCAGTTTGCCGGCAATGAAGCGGGCATCGCCGAACAAAGCGCCCGCATGCAGCGCTGTTTCGACCGCTTCGCGACGATGCCGAAGCCGGTCATCGCGGCCATCAACGGCTATGCGCTCGGCGGCGGCTGTGAATTGGCCCTGGCGTGCGATTTCCGCATCATGGGCGGCGGCAAAATCGGCCTGACAGAAGTCTCGCTCGGCCTCATTCCCGGCGCGGGCGGCACGCAGCGGTTGACGCGCCTCGTCGGGCGGGCGAAAGCGACGGAACTCATTTTTCTTGCCAGACGGCTTGACCCGCAAGAAGCGCTCGAACTCGGCCTTGTTCATCGCGTCACGCCCCCGGAGCGGTTGGAAGAAGAGGCGTCGGCGTTTGCCGAGCAACTGTCAGAAGGGGCCGTGCGGGCGATGGGGCTCGCCAAGCGGGCCATCTATGCGGCCGAAGGGCTTCCAGAAGACGGATTTGGCATCGAAGCGGCGTCATTTGCGGCAACGTTTAAGACAGGAGAGCCGGCGATTGGGCTGGCGGCGTTTTTCCAAAAGAAACAACCGCAATTTTTACGTTAAACGGAGGGATCACCGATGTCGTCATGGGCGGAACTGCTGAAAGGAAAAGTGGCGGTCGTCACCGGCGCCTCACGCGGCCTCGGGCGCGCGGATGCCTTGGCGCTTGCCGAAGCGGGAGCGGATGTCGTCATTACCGATATTTTGCTCGAATCGGATGAAGAAAGCAAACAGACGGCGCAAAAATATGGGCCGCTCTCACAAGTGATGCAGAGTACAAAAGTGGTGTACGCCGAAAAGACAGCGGAAGACATTCGCGCCATGGGGCGGCGGGCGCTGGCTCTCAAAATGGACGTCACCGACCGCGAGCAAGTGAAAGAAGTGTTTGCCCGCGTCAAGGAAGAGTTTGGTTCCATTGACATTCTCGTCAACAACGCCGGCACGCTCGACCACGTTTCGCAAATCGAAAAGCAAAACGATGAGTTTTGGGAGCGCGATTTGCGGGTGAACCTGACCGGCACGTACAACTGTACAAAAGCGGTATGGCCGTATATGAAAGAGCAAGGATGGGGGCGGATCATCAACATGTCGTCCGTCGCCGGGACGCTTGGCGGCTTTGGCCAAGCGAGCTATTCGGCCACGAAAGGAGCGGTGTTGAGCTTTACGAAAAGCATGGCGCTTGAGGGGGCGCGCTACGGCATCACCGTCAACGCCATCGTGCCGGGCATCATCAATACAGAAGCGTTCCGCATGGGCAATCCGAAAATGAACGAGCGGATGATCCAGCGCACGGCGTTCCGCCGCCCGGGCGAACCGGAAGACGTCGCCAACGCCATCGTGTTCCTTTGTTCCGATAAAGCGAAGTACATCACGGGGATTGGGTTGAATGTTTCAGGCGGCATCGAATTGTTTACGTTCTGATGAATAAGCGGCCCGCTTTGGAATGTGGCGATTTGAACATAGGAAGAGAGGCCTGCGGCGGCTCTAGCCGCGCAGGAAAACGGTTCGATTTTGATACGGAACAGGAGGAGCGGCATGAGGGAAGTGGTGATTGTTGACGCCGTGCGCACGGCGATCGGCAAGAAAAAAGGGGCGCTCTCAAGCGTCCATCCGGTCGATTTGCTTGTTCCGGTGCTGCGGGCGCTTGTCGACCGAAATGGGCTGGATGCCGGCCTGGTGGAAGATGTCATCGTCGGCTGTGTGACGATGACCGGAGAGCAAGGGGGCAACATCGCCCGCCAAGCGGTGCTCGCCGCCGGATTTCCGGTCGGAGTGCCGGCGTTTTCCTTAAACCGGATGTGCGGCTCGAGTCAGCAGGCCATCCATAACGCGGCGCAAGCGATTTTGGCTGGCGACATCGACATCGCCATCGCCGCCGGGGTCGAAAGCATGACGCGCGTTCCGATGGGAAGCGACATGGGGCGGTTCAGCCGCCAGCTGACAAGTCGGTACAACATCGTGCCGCAAGGGATTTCTGCGGAGATGATCGCGAAAAAATGGGGATTGTCGCGGGAAGAGCTTGATGCGTTTTCCTTGCAAAGCCATGAAAAAGCGGCGGCGGCAACCGACCGCGGGATGTTTGAGCGGGAAATCATTCCGCTTGACGTGCCGGGCGAGGAGGGGACGGTGTCCTTCACCCGCGACGAAGGGATTCGGCGCGACACCTCGCTCGAAAAGTTAGCAGCGTTAACGCCATCATTTCAGCCAAAAGGCGGTGTCATCACGGCCGGCAACTCAAGCCAAGTGAGCGACGGAGCGGCCGGCGTGCTGCTCATGTCGGCAGAAAAAGCCCGGCAGCTCGGTTTGCGACCGAGAGCCCGCATCGTCGCCCGCGCGGTCGTCGGCGAAGATCCGATTCTGATGCTCACGGGCGTCATCCCGGCCACGCGCCGCGTGCTCGAAAAAACGGGACTGCGCCTTGAGCAAATCGATGTCATCGAAATCAATGAAGCGTTCGCTTCGGTCGTGAAGGCGTGGGAGCGGGAGCTCGAGCCGGATATGGCAAAAGTCAATCCGCGCGGCGGAGCGATCGCCCTCGGACACCCGCTCGGCGCGAGCGGCGCCCGGCTGATGACAACGCTGCTCCATGAGCTTGAGGACATGGACGGGAAATACGGATTGCAAGTGATGTGCATCGGCTTTGGCATGGCGACAGCCACGATCATCGAGCGGCTGTAAGCAGAAAGGAGGAAAGCGGGTTGCACGCATCACTCGAAACGGCCAAGCCAAAACCAGCGCGCGACTTTGCGGCCATTGGCGCTGCCATTGAAGAGGAGCTGGCTGCCATTACGGCGGGAAAACGGCGGCGGAAAATCATCGCTGTGCTTGTCAAAAACGGGCTTGGCATGGTGCTGGGCGACGCCATTGCCCGCAAGCTGCGAGGGAACGAGGGAGACAAACAATATTTGCACCATATCGGCCGGAGGCTGCGCCTAGCGTTTGAGGAGCTCGGCCCGACGTTCATCAAGCTCGGGCAGGTGCTTGTCACAAGGCAAGACTTATTGCCAGAGCCGATTACGCTTGAGCTGGAGAAATTGCTTGACCGGGTGCCGCCCATTGAGTTTGCCAAAATCGAATACATTTTGGAGCGGGAGCTGCCTGACGGCTTGGAGACGTTTGAATGGATTGAGGAGGAGCCGCTCGGCTCGGCGTCGCTCGCTCAAGTGTACAAAGCGAAACTTAAAGACGGGCCGGTTGTCGCGGTCAAAGTCGTGCGCCCGACGGTCGAAAAACTGTTTCAAACCGATATCGCCATCATTAAAAAAATGGCCGCCCGCCTGCAAAAGCGGCTGCCGCCTGAACTGCAGGCCGCCCTTGACCTCGGGGGGCTCGTGCAAGATTATTACAGCAGCGCCATGGATGAGCTGGACATGACGGAAGAAGCAAGAAAAATGCAAGAAATGAAGCAAAAGTACGAAAGGAGGGCTGAACATGTCACGGTTCCGCACGTGTATGAAGCGACGAAAAGCGTCTTGATCATGGAATACATTGACGGCTGGCTCATTAAAGACTTCCCTGTCGATTTTCTCACCTTCGAAGAGCGGATCAACATCATGATCGATCTTGTCCATCATTACGTGCAAACGATGCTCGACGGCCATTATCATGCGGATGCCCACGGTTCCAACATTATGATCGACAAGCGGACGAAAAAGGCGGTCATCATCGACTGGGGGATGACCGGGCGGATGGACAGCGTGATGGCGCAAATTTTGATGCGTGTCATTTTGCACATCCAGCTCAACCAGGCGGAAGACGCCGCCGAAGTGTTTATGGAACTGATGTCGCCCACCATTTACACCGATGTTGTCAAATTGAAAGATGAACTGCGGACGTTGACGTTAAACTATGTGTCCGCCCATCAAGGGAGCAGCCGCTACAACTACGGCCGCCTCGTCCTTGAAGCGACGGCGATCGGGCTCCGCAACTACTGCAAAGTCCCGAACGGCTTGGCGCTTTGGGCGAAAGGATTTTCCGCCACCGAAGGGACGGCGCGCTGGATTTGCCCGGAAATTTCGTACGGCGAAGTCGTGGAGGCGTATGAAATTCCAATTTTAAAAAGCATCCTCGGAAAGCGCTTTAATTTTCGCGCCAACGCGAGTCTTGTCGCTGAAACGGCGGAAATGATCGCCACCTTCCCGCGCCGGTTCAACAAAGTGTTGGAGACGATGGCCGAAAACAAATGGCGCATGACCGTGCAAGTCCAAACCGACCCGGTGACGCGCAATACGCTCAACCAAATCGCCAACCGTTTGGCGCTTTCCCTCATCGCGTTTGCCATCATTATGGCCACCGGGTTTATTGTCGCCAGCATCCCGGGCGGAACGTTTCTCGGCATGGAGAAAACGACGATCGCCAACATCGGGTTGGCCGTTTCTGTCATCTTGGTCGTTTTCCTTGGCTGGCGGCTGTTCCGGACGCGCAAACAGCGGCCGCGATTTTAAAGAGGGAGGAAGGAACATGCGCGAGGAACAAGAAGAGCTGACGATGTCAAAGCGCATCGAAGCGTTTTACCGGCAAAGCGGCGGGCCGGGAAGCCCGACGATCCGGCGGTTGCTCGATAAGCATTTGCTGTATGGGAAAGACCACGGCCTGCCGGGGAAAAAGGAAGAGTTTGAGGATGTCATCCGCGATGTGTTTTTGCAAGACCATTCGACCCGGCCGCTCGTCATCGGCCTTTTCAAGCTGAAAGAAACGCTCAAGCAGGAATGGGACGCCTATTTGGATGCATTGCGGGGCCGCGGCATCCGTGAAGAGGAAGCGGATATGGCCGGCAAGCGGGCGTAATGGGCGGATGGAAAAGGAGGGAACGACATGGCAAAAGCCGCAGTATTGCACCGCTACGGGGAGCCGCTGTCAATCGAAGAACTGGATTTGGCAAGCCCCAAGCGCGGGGAGGTCAAAGTGAAAATGAAAGCGGCGGGCCTTTGCCATAGCGATTGGCATGTGGTTCAAGGGCAATTGCCGCTCCCGCTTCCCATTGTGCTCGGCCACGAAGGAGCGGGCATTGTTGAGGAAGTCGGGGAAGGGGTGACAAGTGTCAAACAAGGCGACCATGTGGTGCTCAATTGGGTGCCGTCATGCGGGACGTGCAGCTATTGCCGCACCGGGCGGCCCGATCTATGCGAGGAGGCGGCTCGGCTGATGGCGACCGGCACGCTGCCGGATGGGACGACGCGCTTTTCGCTGCATGGAAAACCCGTCTATCAATTTTTAACCGCCGGCGCGTTCAGCGAGTACACCATCGTGCCGGAGCAGGCAGCCATCCCGATTCGCCGTGATGTGCCGTTTGAGTTGGCGGCATTGATCAGCTGCAGCGTCATGACCGGGGTGGGCGCCGCCATTCATACAGCGCAAGTGCGCCCGGGCAGCACAGTCGCTGTGATTGGCGCCGGCGGCGTCGGCTTCAACATCATCCAAGGAGCGGCGCTCGCCGGGGCCAAACAAATTATCGCCGTCGACATTGTCGAGGAAAAATTGGCGATGACGAAAACGTTCGGGGCGACGCACACCGTAAACGCCCGCGAGGACGATGCCGTCAGCGCCGTGCTCGACTTGACCGACGGCATCGGCGTCGACTATGCGTTTGAAGCGATCGGCCGCCCGGAGACGATGGCCGACGCATACAACATGACGCGAAAAGCGGGAACGACGGTCATCGTCGGCATCGCCGCGCCGCATGAAGCGGTGGAGATCAACGCCTTTTCGCTGCCGTCCCAATCCAAAGCGTTGACCGGTTCTTGGCTTGGCCAAGGCAATCCGCCGATTGACTACCCGAAGCTGCTTGATTTGTACGCGGCGGGCAAGCTGAAGCTCGAACCGCTCATCAGCGCCGTCTATTCGCTCGACCAAATCAACGACGGATTCGCCGCCTTAAAGAGCGGGCAAAACATTCGCGGCATCATTCGCTTTGAAGAATGAGACGACAAGCCGCCCCGCGTGCGTTTGGGTGAACAAACAAGAGAAGCCGTTGGGCGGTCGGAAAGATGGCGTTCCATCTGCCCTTGGACGAAAACGGGAAGGCCGGTGTTTGGGCGGGCAAACAAGGGGATCGAAAAAAACGTGGAACGATCGAGACGAGAGGGGGATTGACATGCCGGTGTTTCAAAGCGAGCAGGAAGTATACGACGTTCTCGGCCGCTTTTTTGAACGCGTGGCCGAAACGGAAGAGTCAAAAGAATTGATTGCGGCGACGGAGCTAGGACCTGGATATGACGCGTTTGTCCAATACATTTTCCATAAGCCGGAAGCGAAAATTACGTGGACGCATGAAAACGGGAAATTGAAAATTGTCTGCGGCGAAACAGCGCTGCGCCCGGAGCTCATTTTTGAGCAGACGGCGGATGTCGGGCATAAGTTTTGGCTTGGGAAGCTCGACTTGCAGCAGGCGCTCGCCCGCCAGCAAATCAAAGTGCAAGGCCCGCTTGTGAACGCCTTGAAAGTATTGCCGCAGCTTGACGCCATTTACCCGGCGTACCGCGACTATTTGCAGGAAATCGGGCGGAGCGATTTATTGCCGTAGCTTGGTTTCAAGATCCGATCAATCGGGAACGTGGAGCGATGGAAAGGAGGAGATGACAATGATTTCGGCGCAAACGACGGAAGCCGATTTATGGATTGATGGAGAATGGCGGCCGGCTGCCAGCGGCGAACGGTTTGACGTCATCGACCCGGCGACGGGCGAAGTGACGGCCCGCGTCGCCAACGCTGGCGAGGACGATGTTGACGCGGCGGTCGCCATCGCCGAAGAGGCGTTTTCGGATCGGCGCTGGCTGGCCATTTCCCCGCTTGAGCGCGGACGCATCTTGCGCCGCATCGCTGAACTGATCCGCCAGCATCATTGCGAGCTGGCGCAGCTCATGACGCGGGAAAACGGCATGCCGATCAATCTAGCGTTGTTTATTGAAATTCCGCTCGCCGCCGACTGCTTCGACTTTTTCGCCTCGCTTGTCGTCAAGCCGCAAGGGGAGGTGCTGCCGTTTTCCGTCGCCGGCTCGGCGCCGGATTATATGGCGTGGACGATGAAGGAGCCGATCGGGGTGGCTGGGCTCATCACCCCGTGGAACTTTCCGCTTTTGATGCCGACGTGGAAAATCGCCCCAGCGCTGGCGGCGGGCTGTACGATGGTGGTAAAACCGGCGCCGGAAACGCCGCTGACGGCGTTGAAGCTTGCTGAGATTTGCCATGAGGCCGGCGTGCCGGAAGGCGTCATCAACGTCCTGCCTGGACTCGATGAGGCCGGAAAAGCGCTCGTCCGCCATCCGCGCGTGCCGAAAATCGCCTTTACCGGCGAAACGGAAACCGGGCGCCACATCTTGCAGGCGGCCGCTCCCCACATTAAGCGGGTGACGCTCGAGCTTGGCGGCAAGTCGCCGAACATCATCTTTGCCGATGCCGATCTCGAACAGGCGGCGAAAAGCGCGCTGTTTGGCGTGTTCTACAACTCCGGGCAAGTATGCCAAGCGGGAAGCCGCATTTTAGTGGAGCGGACGGTGTACGAACCGTTTGTCGAGCGGTTGGCTGAGCGGGCGAAAAAGCTGAAAGTCGGCCCCGGGACGAACCCGCGCAGCGACCTTGGCCCCGTCATCAGCCGGGAGCAATACGAGAAAGTGTTGCGCTACATTGAGATCGGCAAGCAGGAAGGAGCGCGGCTTGCGGCCGGGGGAAGGGCTTTGGACGGGGGTGGCGGCGGCTATTTCATCGAACCGACGGTGTTTGCCGATGTATCGCCATCGATGCGTATCGCCTGTGAAGAAATTTTCGGCCCGGTGGCGGCAGTCATTCCGTTTGCCGATGAGGAAGAAGCCGTCCGCATCGCCAACGGGACGATGTACGGCTTGGCGGCCGCCGTGTGGACGAACGACATCAAGCGGGCGCTCCGTCTTGCCCGGCGGGTGAAAAGCGGAACGGTGTGGCTCAACACGTACCAAGTGCTGTCACCGACCGCGCCGTTTGGCGGGTACAAGCAAAGCGGACTCGGGAGAGAGCTTGGTATGCAGGCGCTTGATGCTTATCTCGAGACGAAAACGGTTATTTGCGACTTGAATGACCGGCCGATGACGTTGTTTTAACAGGCGGGGAAGGCGCTCTTTTGTGGAGGGAACACGTGCCTCCTTTCAGAGGACATTCGGTGAAAGATGAACCGATTCCAGCGCAGCGGAACGATAGAAGGAGGGAATAGGATGGTCCATCATGACGGTTTTCAAACGGTGAAAGCGACGATCGATTGGGAACATCCGATGTTTAAGTTGTATGAAAAAGCGAAACGAAACGGGAAATGGAATCCGGCTGACATCGACTTCAGCCAAGATCAGAAAGATTTTGCCAGCTTGACGAGCGAAGAAAAAATTTCCGCGCTCCCGCTTGTCGCCGGTTTCTCCGCCGGCGAAGAGGCGGTGACGCTCGACATTTTGCCGATGGCGCACGCCCTCGCGCGCCAAGGGCGTCTGGAGGATGTCTTGTTTTTGACGACGTTTATGCACGACGAGGCGAAACACGTCGAGATGTTCTCCCGCTGGCAGCAAGCTGTCGGCATCGGACAAATGGACTTGTCCGTCTTCCATAACGACCATTACAAACGCATCTTTTACGAAGCGCTGCCGGAAGCGATGAACCGGCTGTATGCCGACGATTCGCCGGAAGCGGTCATCCGCGCCGCCACCGTCTACAACATGATCGTCGAAGGGACGCTCGCCGAATCAGGCTATTACACGTTCCGGCAAATTTACAAAAAAGCCGGGCTGTTCCCGGGCCTTTTGCAAGGAATCGATTACTTGAACATGGACGAAGGGCGGCACATTCAGTTCGGCATCTACACGATCCAGCGGATCGTCAACGAAGACGAGCGGTATTACGAACTGTTTATCCGATACATGGATGAATTATGGCCGCACGTCATCGGCTATGTCGACTACTTGACCGAGCTCGGCAAACGCCAGCAGCAGCTCGCCCGCACGTATGCGCTTGAGATCGACTATGATTTGCTTCGCCATTATGTCATCAAACAGTTCAACCTCCGCAAAAAGCAAATCAGCCGCACGAAGCGCGTCGATGTCGTTGAGGGGCTTGAAAAAACGGCTGCTGAGTCATGAACGAACGGGCGGGCTCTGCCCGCCTGCATGTAAAAAAGCGGGAAAGAAAATATTTTCACAAACACCTTTGTGGCTGAGCGTGAAAAGAGCTGCAAGGAGGCGCGGTGATGGCAGCATGACGGCAAGCTCTGCTGCTGCCTTCAAGGGGAGCAAGGTATTTATTTTGGGGGGAATAGGGATGAATCAAAGCTTGTCGGATGAAGGCACACAAAGGGGGAATGAAAAATGGGGAGCTTGTTTGCGGTCAATCCGAAACGATTTGCGATTGCGGGGGGAGCTGGGTTCCTCGCCGTCATCGCCTTGGTTGCCATGCTTCTTCTGTCGGGAACGGCGTTTGCGGCGTTTCCGCTTTCAGGAGTCGGGGGATTTACGATCAGCGCTGATAAAATTACGGGAACCGGGTTTAAACTGTATCCCGCCATCGGTGAAACCGAACAAAGAGGGGCTTGGGGACAGGCCGCCGTCGACTTGGCGTCGGCGAACATCACCAATTTGGTGCTGACGAAAAACATCAACACCGAATCGGCGCTTGGCGCTTACGGCATTAAAAGCATTGACGTTGTCGTCACTGGCGGCAATGTGAGCGGGCAAAATTTAAAATTGCGCGTCACCGGCATTCAAGCGGACAGCACATCATTTGCCGGCTTGGAAACGCAAGAGCATAAAACCGACAATCCGCTCAATGTCATCGATTTGAGCGCGCCAAGCTTGACTCTTGACAAACCGAGCTTGAACACGCATTACATGTCGGCTGGGTCGATCACGATTCCAAGCATGAAGCTGAAAGTGATCGCCAACATGAAAGACGGAAGCCGTGTCGGCGATTTTTAATTCGGTCTGATCATCATTTAGATGGGAGAGGTTCATCTCCTATTCCTCCCAAAATGAATCGGATGGTCTGGCATCTTGTTTCCTTCTGTCAAGGACTGCGTCAACCGTTGAGTCAGAGGGGTGACGAAAAGAGGAAGGGATGGCGGAGTGTTCAGCTTGCCCGCCGCCGTCACTCGCCAAATGGAAAGATGAAAAACGGATAAAGGGAGGCAAGACTATGAGAAAAACGTTCGAGATGGTGCAAATCGCGGTCATTGGTGCGCTCACGGGGGCGTTTATTGGCGGAATCGTGCTCCAAGGAGGGATGGATGGAGCGCTGTGGGGGGGATCGGCGCTGGCGGCTATTCTTGCGGCGCTCGTTTGGCCGCTTCTCGACCGCCCAACTGCTTTGATGCGAGCAAAATATGGAGCGGCGGCTTTTTTGCCCGGCATGCTTGTTGGCGGGAGTCAATGGCTGTCGATCGGGGTTGTTGGGGCAGCGGTGGGAGGGGCGGCGAGCAGCGTGCTGGCTGCTTTTTTTGTCTCGCGTCTCATCATGCGCCACGAAGAGCAGGGCCGTTATATTCGCACACGTTTTCATTATGTCTGGCTGTTTTCTGGCGGATCTCTCGCGACGTTTTTCGCTTTAAACGCCTTGTTTGTCGCTGAGAGGGCGGCGCCGTGGCAAACATGGGCGCGATCGATTCCGATGGCCGTTCAATCATCTATCGTTCTTGCCTTCGTGTTGCTTGGATATATGATTTGCATCGGCTGGAAAAAGAGAAAGACCGAGACATGGCGGCAAGCGCGGTCGGCTGCCCGTCGGGCGGGGGGAGCGCTGCTGGTTGGAGGGCTGCTGCTTATCGCCGCCGCTTCGATGTTCCATTACGACTTTTTGTCTGTTCACGATGCAGCCCGCTTTGTGGGGCCGCTGTTGTCGTATGCCTTAGGCTGGATACTGCCGTGCGCCGTCGGGTTTTTGTTTGCCGCCAACCGACATCGTCCTGTGTTAGGATCGGTGCTCGTAATGATTGGTGCAATATTCGTCTTGATCGTCGGCATCAGTGTGTTTCCGATGTTGCTGCTTCCCGGAAGCGGGCTCATGTGGGCTGGGCTGGTGACGGGGCTGGTCATGATCGTTTTGGCTATTTTAAGCATGATCAAACCGCAAAGCCATGTCACCATCGGTAGCTTTCTTATTCTCGCTTCCATTCTGTCTTTCGTTGGTGCGGCAGGAGGCTTGATCATCGGAGGAATCATCGGGCTTTTAGGAGGAGCGCTTGTAGTCGGATGGAGCGGGAAGCAGACAGAAAAACAAGAGGGCCATTCTTCACCCCCCGCCTCGCCGCTCCCGCCGCATTCGCCAACAATGACAGGGTAAAGGAGGAACTGAATGAAATCCTTCAAATGGCTGAAACCGTCGCTTCTTGCATTGATGCTTCTTCTCTGCCTGCCGCTTGGCGGTTCGCGTTCGCTCGCCGCAGGGGAGGAACAAGGATTTGTCATTCATGCTGATAAAGTCGTCGGCATCTTCGATTTGGGGGGCATCATTCTTGGGTCGCCGAAAGTGATCGTCGGCAAGCTTCCAATTGCCTTCATCCAAGCGGACATCAGCGGATTGTCAATGGAACGAGCCATCGACACGCCGCAAGGAACAATCGTGCTGTCGATTCGATCGGAAGGAACGGCGAGCGCTACTTGGATGAAGCTTGATGTGACGAAATTGAAGTTCGGGGGCCTTTGCTTGGATGGATTTCCGCTTAAGCAGTGTTTGAGGGACGTCACATTGGTGGCGACGAAGATGACGGCCTCCCGCCTCTCCATCCCTGGCATGTCGCTGTCGGCTTCATCTTCTGGCGCCGCTTTGGCGCCAGCGGAGCAAAGCGCGCTTGAACAAACCGATCTCGCGCAAGAAGCGGAACGGCTCGTCTGGCAGCTGGATGAACAAAAGCAAGGCGACAACAGCGCCGCCCGCATGGTCGAGACGCTGCAAGCAGACGTCCCGGCGTTGGCAAAGCGCGTCAAGGCTAGAGCAGCTGAATGGCAGGCGTTCGCCGAAAAGCTGGACGCTGTTTCGGCTTCCCTCCAACAGCTTGAGCAAGTCATGGCGGGCGGACGAACAGCTGAAAGCGTAGAAAGAGCACAATATGAAGAAATCACGGTTCGCCTGCAGGAGTGGAACGAAATGATCGATCAACAAACGGCTGCCCTTCGACAAGATATCGAGAAATGGAAAGAACAAGACGCTCTATGGAAGAACGCAGTTTCGTATGCAACAGAAACGTTGAAGCTTGGAGAACAATCAAAAGCGATGAATCTTCTTTCGGCTTTGCGTTCGTCGCTTGATAGCGTCAAACAACAACTTGACAAGCTGGAAACGGATGAAGCAGTTTGGCGCAAAACGGCGAACGAGCTTGAACAGCGGCTGAATGCAGTGGCTGAATGGTTGAAGTCCAAACCGGCTGCCGAAGCGAACAGCACGGATGGACGTTCTCAGCCCCCGCTTCCTTCGCCGGGAGCAGATGAGGAAGGAAAACGGTAAAGACATAGAAGGTTGGTAATGATAGAAAAGAAATGCTCTTCTTGAACTGCAAAACGATACAACGCTTTTTTCATCTCAAAGCGACAAGTTCGCGCAATGGTGGTTTTTTCACCGACCTTATAGGAAACGAGGGGCAAGGCGTTTGGCTCCTTGCCCTGTTGGTGTAGACCGATTTCAGCAAGAAGCGCTCATGCCGCCGCTGTGTTAAATGATTCCGTCGCGAATCGCTTTGACGATGGCTTCTGTCCTGTTTTTGGCGTTCATTTTTTGCAAAATGGCGGACACGTAATCGCGCACCGTGTATTCGCTCAAATGAAGCCGTTTCGCCGCTTCGTACGTCGATGCTCCTTCGGCGACGAGCTTCAGCACTTCGATTTCCCGCGGCGATAAATGCGGCGTCGGCTGAACGAGATCGGAACGCCCTCCGCTGCATTTGGCCAAAATCTCCCCCGCGCTTTGTCCGAATTTCATCACTGCCGTGTAAAGATCATTGGACAATTGAAAGGACGTCTTCGGCCCGCAATCCAAAATGGCGGCGCCGATAAGCCGATTTTCCGACGGCGCGTAAATGGGAGCGATGACGATCGATTCCAGTTGAAACTGCTTGACGTATTTCATCGGCAATCCTTGCGCCGCATGGCGGACATAAATGGGCGGCACGTTCGTCATCTGGCGGCCGAGCAGCTGCAGCCGTTGGATGTATTGCTTAATGAACGGAAGGCTGTCGATGTGTTCGTGAATGCTTTTGATGTCATGATTGTCCAGCTGATAGCCGTACAGTCCGAATCCGCTTTCATGAGTGCTTGAATAGGCGAACAGGGCACATCGTTCAAATGGCAAGTAAGCGACAAATCCGGTTGAAATGTACTCGATCGCTTCGTTCAGCGATTTGGCCCGCATAATCCATTGGTCAAACAACAAGACGGCGTCTTTCCAAAGCTGCTGCTCTTTTGTGCGGATGGCAGCCTTCCGGGCGGCATGAAACTGTTCGAGGGTGTGAAGAAGAAACGGGGTGACGAGCCGATCTTC
Organism: Geobacillus sp. CCR; assembly: GCF_052906625.1. Taxonomy (NCBI): domain Bacteria; kingdom Bacillati; phylum Bacillota; class Bacilli; order Caryophanales; family Anoxybacillaceae; genus Geobacillus; species Geobacillus sp. CCR. Next base: position 14,656 of record NZ_JBREBQ010000007.1, read on the forward strand.
CCCTTCCGCGCAAACGAGCAACAGATCGCCCCCCCATGGGAGCGGAATCAATCGCGTTCCACTCGCATCGATGCAGGAAAGAATACGTTCACATAAAGCGAAAATCGTTTCTCCATACATCGGTTCTTCTGTGAGCGCATCGGCCGCGCTTCCATGCCATTTGGCGACGATGAATCCGCCATCAGCTGTCCTTGCCAGCTGGGCGATCCATGCGATCGGCAGTTGCTTGGATGAAACGATTTGCGAAAGAAACTGCTCAAAATCGAATTCGGGGCAGCCAGACGCATTGACGGACTCAAGAAGTTTGGAAAAAACGTACTGAACGGCTTGATGAACGCGAAATTCTACAACACCGTCCGATTGGATGGCTTCGTGAACCGCGTTTTCCATCATCGATAAAATGGAGGTGAACTGGTTGGGCGACAGCTCGCCGTTTCGTTTTTCCCACTCGCGGCGAAATGACGCCAGCCATTCATCGATATCATTCATAGGATCAAGCCATTGCGAAGAGAACACGTCAACGGCAAGCCGCAAAGGATGGGCGGCAGCGTGCTGCTTGTCCTCTAGCTCGACGCATTTGTCCAGCCAAGCGGAGAAAATGTCGTCGCGGTGCTTCCGAATCATCTCCCATCCTTCTTTCAAAATGGCTTCTAATCGGATTGACAAGCGCAAGTCCATTCGTTTTCCCTCCTTAAGTTTTTTTCTTGTTTTTGTCCAACCGATATCATTGCTTCCGTTTCGGGTATCGATCGTTCCATACAATTGGGCGTCATGGGCGTCGGATGTTGGTTGATGCCGGGAGAGAAAAACGAGTGCAAAGATGTTGGGAACAAGAGAAACCGGTTGCGGAAAGTCCTATGATCATCGTGGTGATATATATTAATAATATTATAACAATTCTGCCTATTATGATACAAATGGTTTGCGAACCGTATTTGCGTTGTGTACGATAAGAGATAAAGAAACGAAAGGGGATCATAAACGGATGAGCACGACCGAACATAAACAAGAAGCCCCCAAAACCGTCCGTTGCAAAGTCATCACCGTCAGCGACACGAGAACGGAGGAAACCGACCAAAGCGGCCGGCTGATGATCGAGCTGCTCACGGAAGCCGGGCATGAGGTCGTCGGCTATGAGATCGTGAAAGACGAAGCGGACGCCATTCGCGAGGCAGTGCTTGACGGCTGCCGCCGCCTTGATGTTGATGCGGTGCTCACGAACGGCGGCACCGGCATCGCCAAGCGCGACGTGACGATCGAAACGGTCGGTGCGCTGCTTGAGAAAGAACTCGTCGGCTTTGGCGAGCTGTTCCGCTTCCTAAGCTACACCGAAGACATCGGCCCGGCCGCCATGCTGTCGCGCGCCGTCGCCGGCGTGGCAATGGACACCGCCGTCTTTTGCACTCCCGGCTCCACCGGCGCTGTGCGCCTCGCGATGACGAAGCTCATTTTGCCGGAGTTGGGGCATGTGGTGAGAGAGATTCGGAAGGATAGGGAGAAGCAGCGAAAGACGCTTTGACGAAAGGAGAGGATGAGCGGAAATGGGGGGGGCTGACCTAAAAGGTTGTTTTTTCTTAAACAAAACACAACACATCGTTTCTTCAAGATTGTTTTACGCCTACATATAGTTAAGAAAGGGTGTCCCGATCCTTTTGGGACACCCTCCTCTTTGTTTTTTTGTATATTTTACCAAATGGAAGAAAATCCCGATTCTGTTCACCCCTGATTTGCGCCACCAAGGACAATTGCTTGTCCCTAGCGGCTTTTTTGAGAAGATTGTGGGCAGCACAAATCAGCCCTTTTCACTCGTCAAGCCTTGATTGACTTTTCCCTTTCTTGATTGCGCAGGATGAACCGCTGGATTTTTCCGCTCGGCGTTTTCGGCAGTTCGGCGACAAATTCGACTTCGTGTCCTTATGCATCCTACGATTTAGCTTCTTTACAAAGACAGCAAATATTCATCTAATTACCATTTGTCCTCACGTGTAGAGGTTGGAGATTTTCTCAAAACCCCCTGTGTTTTGGTGAAGAGCCGAACACATCTTTTTTATTAATGTTGACAAAAAAATAAATTAATAGTAACATTAATTACGTAATTACGTAATTACGTAATTACGTAATTTTAGGGAGGTGCATTCGATGATTGATTTGAGAAGCGATACATTGACCTTGCCTACAGAGGAAATGAGAAATGTTATTGCCAATGCCTTGGTAGGTGATGATTGTTATGGAGAGGACAGCAGTGTTATTGAATTGGAAGAATATTGCAAACAATTGTTTCATGTGGAGGATGCTCTGTTTGTTCCGACAGGTACAATGGCTAATCAATTGGCTATAAAGTCACAAGTAACGGAAGGGAATGAAGTGATTACAGAAACAAACTATCATATAAACTTTTACGAAAGTGCTTCGATTGCCATGTTAAGTAGAGTCGTTTTGCATACATGCAGAACAGCCGATGGGATCCTAAGAGTCGAACATGTTGAGGAGTTAATTCATTCTAAACCTAGAGGTCCTTTTTACGCTCACCCTCAATTAGTTTCCATTGAGAACACCATTAATTATTATCAAGGGAAAATATTCCCTCTGAAAGTAATTGAGCAACTATATGGGTTTACGAGAGAGAAGAATATATCTTTACATATGGATGGAGCAAGGTTGTTTAATGCACACGTAGCAACGAACATTCCATTAAGGGACTATGCAAAATTTGTGGATTCACTTAGTGTATGTTTTGCAAAAGGACTTGGTGCTCCATTTGGGTCGATGCTTATGGGAAGAAAAGAAGTGATCAGCAAAGCTAGGATTTACAGAAAACAATTTGGAGCCGGGTTTCATCAAATAGGTATGTATGCAGCTGCGGCACTGCATGCTTTAAAACATCATATATCCCATTTGCGTACAGACCATCTGCTTACTAAAAAATTAGCAATGATGTTATCGAAAATAGATGGGCTGTATGTTGATCCTCATGCTGTTGAAACAAATATGATCTTTTTTCATGTGAATAACTTTCATATAAGTTCATTTGAGTTTGTCGATAGGTGCAAGAAAAAAGGCTTGCTTTTATTTCCTTGGTTACCTGATGAAGTAAGGATTGTGGTTAGTAGAAATGTTAATGAAAAAGATATAGATGAAGCAGCTAATATTATTGAAGCAGTATGCAAAGAGTTGACGAGAGGGGTCATGTATGTTTCTTAAGGTTAATGAGGGAATTTTGACGTTTGGCATCAGGGTTTTCAATTCCGTTGGTTTTTTTGTGTATGTTCCGTTGCTTTCTTTATGGCTAGTTAAAATGAAAGATCTGGATATTACGGAAACCAGTTTGGCAGTGGCGGCATTTACGTTTGTATCAAAGGCGGGTAATGTGCTGGTTGGGGGGGTTGTCAACAAGTTTGGGATCAAAAACAGTCTTATCGTTGGTCTATGGGGATCCGCTTTGTTGCTAACAATATTAACGATCATTCATTCTTATACATTGATATTCGTGATCGTGTTGCTATTGGGGATATCGATCTCGCTTTACAATGTAAGTTTGAAAACACATATTTCCTTATTAGAGGAAAATGAGAGGCTGCAGGCTTTTGCGTTATTAAACATCGCTGTCAACGTCGGTGCTTCTATTGGGCCTTTTCTAGGTGGATGGTTATTGGACTGGAATTCTTTTGGTATCATCATTGCGGCGATTGTTTGTTATGTTTTGGCCGGGGGGGTTTCGTTGCTATTACCTCGCATCACCATTGAGGATGCAGAGAAGGGAATCAATATCGTACAATTCGTTAAAAACAGCAGATCGGACCCGCATTTCTTTATCTTTATAAGATTTATTGCTTTTTCAGGGTTATTTTGGTTTTTGTACACACAACTATTTACAACTTTTCCTGTTGTCGTTTCTCAACATTTTTCTGGAAAAACGATAGGGTTGTTTTTTACGGTGAATGCGATGACGATTATTGTTCTTCAAGGTTTCTATCCAAAAATACAGCCGAAATGGAAAATGGAGTATTGGTACGCGCTGGCCTTAATGCTCATCACTGCATCTTATTTCTTGCTATGGATTTCACATCATTTTTGGATCATCTTTGTTAGCGTGATCTTGTTCAGCATGGCTGAAATCATTTGGGTTCCTACGATTGATCATCAGATTGTAGAAAAAAAGGGGATGTTAAGCTCTTCATGGGCCTTCGGAATATCAGGGGTGCTTTGGGGAATGTGGGAGTCTATCGGTGGATTCGTTGGTTTGAATTTATATCAGTACGTTGGACATCAAACCTTTTTCTATTTGACCATGATAGGCATTGTGATTTTTATTGGCTATATGTTTCAGCTGCCATATAGAAAAATGTCTTTCTTCACGAATAAAAATCAAGTAGAGAGAAAGGACTGGCGATGATGCACTTGTTATTTGTCGAGACGAATACAACAGGTACCGGTACGAAGGCGATGAAAATCGCTAAACAACTAGGTTATAAAATCCATTTTTGGACGATGGACTTAGAACAATACAACGCAATGACAGATGACCATCCGCTGAACTTCGCTGATCAAGTCGTCATCATCAATACGTATGATACGGATCGAATGAAAGAAGAACTGGCACGCTCTGAGGTGAAATTTGCCGGAATCCTCGCTTTTGATGATTATCACTTGATTCCAGTTGCTGAATTAGCGAGTTATTTGGGAGTGAGGAGTCACGATATCGAAGCATTGAAAAGGGCCCGTTATAAACATATAACGAGAACTTATCTAGAAAGTCAACATTTTAGAGAGTTTTTGCAACCTGCTTTCCATATCATCCATCATCCTGACGAAATCATAAATTTGGAGATCTCGTTTCCCTGTGTCATCAAACCTGTAGATGATAGTGGAAGTAATGGGGTGACGATTTGTCAAAATCGTCGTGATTTAGAACTGTCCCTGCGCCACGAATGGCAAAGACAGCGTAATGAACGCGGATATGAACTGGCAAGGAAATGGCTGATTGAAGAATGGATTGAAGGACAAGAATTTTCAGCCGAGATGTTATACACAGTTGATGGATGGAAATTAATATCCGTTACGAAAAAAGAAACGTACGGTCCTCATGCCGTTGAATGTGGACATGTAACGGGTCCGAAACTAAATCCTTTTTCCGGTTTAGAAGAAAGATGCAAAAAACTGCTGGACCTATTGGGATTAAACTATGGAGCGGCGCACATAGAATTTTTTGTTCGCGGAAACAACTTATATTTGGTTGAAGTCAATCCTAGACTGGCTGGTGACTGCATCCCCGAATTAGTAGAATTCGCTGCAGGGGTGGATATGGTTAGGCATGTTGTTTTACAATCAATCGGGACATATGAAGAGGTAACGATCACTAGACAACGCTATGCCGCCATTAAGTTTATCCTGCCTGTTGAGCAGGGGATATATCAAACGGTTAGGGGAATGGAGGAAGCGCAAAAAGTAGCTGGAGTAAAAAGAATAAGTATAGGGAAGTTGCCGTTTAAGGCGAATGGAATTAAAAGCAGCTACCAAAGGTTAGGGTTTGTCATGGCAGAAGGCGATAGTATGGAAAACGCGATCTCCTCGACACAAGAGGCGATGGATCGATTGGAATGGGGGATTGTACATGAATAAATACATTGTTATTTTAGGGGCAAGCCGTTATGGAGCGGAAGCAGCATTTCAATGTGGACTCAAACCCATTATTGTCGCGGATCGGTACTCAAGCATTGATAAGGAAATAGCGCAGTTGGCCGAAGTTGTATTTTATGTTCGTGACATTGCAGAGAAAACAGAGGTGTTTTGTACTGTTGAGAAAATCATGAGTTTATATCAAACAGTGGAGCTCGTCGTAAGCTTTACAGAATTAGGGCTAGAGACGGCTGCTTATATTAGTGAAAGGTTGCAATTGCCAACGAATTCGCTCGAAACGGTCGTGAATACGAGGAATAAAGGATTGATGCGCCAGATTTTGCGGAAGGATCCGGAATTACGATTAGACGTTGTGAGTGGCAAGGTATCTGTTCTTCCTAAACAGTTTCCATATTCAAGACCGGCCATCATCAAGCCGCTTGACGGATTTGGAAGCAAAGAGGTTGATTATATTTCCAATCAACAGGAGTGGGAAAAATGGTTAAAGAGAAATCAAGATCATCCTCACGAGTGGATCTTGGAGCCGTATATTAAAGGCCCGGAATATAGTGTGGAGACGGTATCTTGGAGAGGAACCCATTTCATTTTAGGAATAACCGAAAAACAAACAACCGGAAAACCTCACTTTATAGAGACTGGGCATATTGTGCCGGCGAGACTGGAACAACAGAAAGTCAAACGAATCGAACAAGTGGTGATGAAAGCGTTGCATTTGTTGAATGTCCAATATGGACCGGGGCATATTGAGATTAAATGGGATGTGGAAGAAGATAGACCAGTGGTGATTGAAATGCATACGAGACCGGGGGGGGATTTTATCCCTTATTTACATCAATTAGCGTCTGGTTTCAACCAGTATGAGTTAGGAATTTTATCTTATATGAACCAAATGCCGCCCGATGTAAAACCGATTTATAAAAAAGCAAGCCTTGTCAAGTTCTTTATGTTTCCAGAGGGCATGTTGCGACAAATCTCTCTTGACACAGAAGTCAATCGAGAATATATCCGAGATTGGGCCATCTACTATCAAGTAGGGGATCATATAAAGAAAACGGTGGACTCTTATACGCGCTCCGGTCATGTGATTGTTTGTTCGTCGACAGTTGAAGAATGCCAGCGGTTATGCGACAATTTTGTTGATCAGTTGAAGTATCAAATTGTTCATGAATAAAAACAGAAAGTATGGGATGTCGAATGGCTGTATACACAATGGAAGAAGTGAACCATTATTGTAAAGTAGAACTATCCACCTCTTCTTTATTTGAAATGATGGCGTGTTTAAGGAAGTGTTACATTTCATCGGGAAAAATGGATGGTGAACCTCATTTCCCGGTTGCTCGTTTTGAGCAGTTTTTTCGGGAACATGAATCGTTGCTGAAAAAATTTTACGGTCGGTATGAGTATGGGGCACAGCTCGCAGAATTTTTGGTCGATTTGCCTGCTCCTCATACCTTTTCTCAACTCATGGCATATATCGACCGTGTGTCCCAGTATGAGTTTTTGTATTATTTATTCGGTCGTTACTTGTCTGAAAAGGAGATCGAGATTTGTCTAACGCAAACCGCTTCCCCGTTTGATGAAATTCGCTCGAAAATCACGTCGTTGGGCGGATTTGTGAATGCCGAACAGCTTGAATTCGCGCAGAACTATGAGCAATATTTGCAGGAACTGACCTATCTTTGGGAACATTTTTATCAGCAATGCTACGTCCATATTGAGCCAATCCTGTCCCCTCTTTGGGATCAGGCGAATGAGCGATTGAGAGCGGAACTCAACCAGTCGGGGATTGAGAAAATGGTTCGAAAACTATTGTACGATTACCCAATCCCAGAACAGTTTCCGACGAAAGAGACGAAGTTGATCAAACTGTATCCCTCGTATTTTGTGTCACCGAAATTTATTTTGGTTTGGGGGCTCGGTGAACTTCATATTATTTATGATATAAGGCATTATATAAACGGGAAAGAGCTTTCCTTGAGCGGAAATCGGATGGAGATCCGATATGATGAGGAGCAGATTCAGTATGTTGCCGATATTGCCAAATCATTGTCTGAAATCGTTCGGATGAAAATATTGTCATTTATTGCGAATGAAGAAAACATGAAGTCGCAGGAGATGGCCGATCAGTTAAATATTACGGTTGCTACCGTTTCACGGCATTTAAATCTCCTGAAGCAATCCAATCTGATCATTGAGCGGAAAGAAAACGGTTATCACCTCTATGAGATCAACGAAAAGGAAGTGAAGAACTATTGCTCCGTTTTAAAGAAGATCTTGGGCATCGGAAACGATGAGCCATAACGGCCAAGAGGATGCTCCGTTGCCGGGGCATCCTCTTTATGGGTTAGGCTTTTTTCTGCTTTTCCCTTTCTTGATTGCGCAGGATGAACCGCTGGATTTTTCCGCTCGGCGTTTTCGGCAATTCGGTGACAAATTCGACTTCGCGCGGGTATTCATGTTTGGATAAGCGCGTTTTGACGAACAAGGACAGCTCTTCGGCCAGCTCGTCCGACGGCGCAAAGCCTTCTCTGAGCACGACAAACGCTTTGACGATTTCCCCTTTGACGGGATCCGGCTTCCCGACGGCGGCTGCTTCGACGACAGCCGGATGCTCAAGGAGGCAGCTTTCAATTTCAAACGGCCCGATGCGGTAGCCGGCGCTCGAGATGATGTCGTCCGCCCGTCCTTGGAACCAGAAATACCCGTCTTCGTCTTTTGTCGCCAAATCGCCGGTCAAAAACCACTTGCCGACGAGCCGCTCGGCGGTTTTTTCAGGGTCTTTCCAATACCCCTTAAAGACGTTTGGGATCGAGTCGGTGTTAAAGGCAATTTGTCCGACTTCGCCGTCGGCGACCGGGTTTCCGTTCTCATTGAGCAGGGCCACGTCAAAGCCCGGCAGCGGCCATCCCATCGAGCCTGGCCGGATTTCCATCTCGGCGGCGTTGAAGTTTCCGATCAGCATCAACGTTTCCGACAAGCCATAATGGTCATGGATCGTAACGCCCAAATGCTCTTGGAAAAAGCGGATGACTTCCGGATTGAGCGGCTCGCCGGCCGAGCTCATGGCGCGCACGTTCAGTTGATAGCGGCGAATGACGTCCGCGCCGGCCGCCGCCATCGCCCGATACGCGGTCGGGGCGTACGCGAAATTGGTCACCCGGTATTTTTCCATCAAGGAATAGCACGTCTCCGGCTTAAACGGCCCTTCGTAAAAGACGATCGGCACACCAAAGGCCATCGGCGCGAAGGTGCAAAAGATCAGCCCGTACGCCCAGCCCGGATCCGCCCCGCCGAAAAAGACATCGTCATCGCGCAGGCCAATCGCATAGCGCATATACGGATAAATGTTGATGAGCACGTTATGCGGCCACATGGCGCCTTTTGGCATCCCGGTCGAGCCGGACGTATACTGAATCGCGAGCAGATCGTCGACCGTCGTTTCTTCGATCGAGTGCTCAGTCGGCATCGATGAAAGCGTTTCCCAAAATGGCTGGTCTTGATCATGAGACGATCCGTCAATGACAAAAATGTGCTCCAATGTCGGCATGTTGTCCCGCGGCGGCAGTTTGGCGCGCTGTTCCTTGTTCGTCAAGAGGACTTTCGCCTCGGAATGATTGATGCGATATTCAATCGCCTGCGGGCCAAACGCGGTAAAGAGCGGCACATACACGGCGCCGACTTTCCAAGCCGCCAAAATGTAGACGACAAGGGCCGGGTTTTTCGGCATCAGCGCGCAGACGCGATCCCCTTTTTTCACGCCCAGCTTGCGGAACACGTTCGCCATTTGGTTCGACCAATCGCGCAATTGCCGATAGGTGATCGTTTTTTGCTCTCCTAAAGCGTTTTCATAAAACAGCGCAATGCGATTCGGATCCTCGGCATACCGGTCGCATACTTCGTGGGCGGCGTTGAACCGTCCGCGCGGATCGCCGTCGTAGTGGGCGAATGCCTGATCCCAAGAAAACGATTGAATGATAGAAGCGGGTGATAGATGGTTGGCCATGTCTGATCCCTCCGTTGTGTGAAAAGGAGTCAAATTAATAATAATTGAAATAAAAATAAAATTCAATATATTTTTGGCGGATAATAAATGGAAATCGTTTGAGAAAGGGGATAGAATGAAAAAAGAGGAGCTCTCCAGCTTGAGTGCTCCTCTTCAATCGCCAAGAAAGCTTTCGTTTGCGACAGCGTATCCTTCGTCATCGCGGCGGAATCCGCCGCATCAATCCTCGATCTTCTCGTCAAAATTGTTGCGGCCGCATGGTTTGTCTGCCGTCTTCAAAAAGGGGACAAGCGGCATCGGCGCTCATTTGTTATGGGGTGTTATGGTTTTTCGACCCGCTTTTTTCCGTGTCGGCGATGAAACGGATGGAGCAATGCGATACCAAATCCATAAATCGTTGACGATCGAAGCGAGCTCGGCGATGTCAGCATTGAGCTGGCACGAGCGCGCAAAATCCGCTTCTTGGCCGAGCGCGTCTTGTTTTTCGTTGATTTCCCGCTCCAGTTCGGCGATGCGGTCGGGGATCAAGCCGCGGATTGTTTCCCATTCCAGTAAAATCGCCTCTTGTTCGTTTGGGCTGTAGTCCTCCCAAGGCTTGTCCAGATGCGGCACGCGGATGCCGAGCCGCTTGTCGTCGATGAAGATGCCGTTCATTCTTGCCGCCTCCTTTTTTTCTATTATACGAAACATTTCCGCATATCGGTGAGGAATTTTTATTCTTTTTATTGAATAAGTATTGAAAAATCACGGGAAAGCTGATAAAGTGATAATGTGTTCAATTTGAATATTTATTTATATTTAAGTATATTTATGTGACAGGAGAGGAGAACGACCATGGCAAATCCGAAATTGGTGCTGGCATACTCTGGCGGTTTAGATACATCAGTTGCGATCAAGTGGCTTCAGGAGCGCGGCTATGATGTGATCGCGTGCTGCTTGGACCTTGGCGAAGGGAAAGACCTCGATTTCGTGAAAGAAAAAGCGCTCAAAGTCGGCGCGATGAAATCGTACGTGATCGACGTCAAAGACGAGTTTGCGAACGAGTATGCACTCATCGCCTTGCAGGCGAACGCGTTGTACGAAGGGAAATATCCGCTCGTTTCGGCGCTGTCGCGTCCGCTCATCGCGAAAAAACTCGTTGAAATCGCCGAGCTTGAAGGCGCGGTGGCGGTGGCCCACGGCTGCACGGGGAAAGGGAACGACCAAGTGCGCTTTGAAGTGTCGATCAAAGCGCTCAATCCAGATTTGGACGTGATCGCCCCGGTGCGCGAGTGGAGCTGGTCGCGCGAGGAAGAAATCGAATACGCGAAAAAGCACGGCATTCCAATTCCGGTTGACCTTGACAGCCCGTTTTCCATCGACCAAAACTTGTGGGGACGAAGCAACGAGTGCGGCATTTTGGAAGACCCGTGGGCGGCGCCGCCGGAAGAGGCGTATGAGCTGACGGCTTCGCTTGAGAACGCGCCGGATGTGCCGGATGTCATCGAGATCGGCTTTGAACAAGGCGTGCCGGTGACGTTAAACGGGAAGGCGTATCCGCTTGCGCAATTGATTTTGGAGCTGAATGCGTTGGCCGGCAAGCATGGCGTCGGCCGCATCGACCACGTCGAAAACCGCCTTGTCGGCATCAAGTCGCGCGAAGTGTACGAATGCCCAGGGGCGATCACGCTCATTAAAGCGCATAAAGAGCTGGAAGACTTGACATTGGTGAGAGAAGTCGCCCATTTCAAACCGATCATCGAACAAAAAATCGCTGAAGTCATTTACAACGGCCTTTGGTTCTCACCGCTGAAAGACGCGTTGGTCGCGTTTTTGAAAGAAACGCAGAAAAACGTCACCGGCGTCGTGCGCGTGAAGCTGTTTAAAGGCCATGCGATCGTCGAAGGGCGCAAATCGCCGTTCTCGCTCTATGATGAAAAATTGGCAACATACACGTCCGAAGATGAATTTGACCATCAAGCGGCGGTCGGATTCATTTCGCTGTACGGCCTGCCGACGAAAGTGCACAGCATCGTGAACAAGCAAAACAAGGCGTCAGTGCCGACCGGCCAATGAAGGAAAATGAAGGGAACTTCATGAAAGGAAGGAGGAAGTCGCATTCCTCTGCGGCGAGATTCGTGAAAAAGCTTTGGGGCGGACGGTTTACGAAAACAGCGGAAGAATGGGTCGACGAGTTTGGCGCGTCGATCCCATTCGACCAAGAGCTCGTTGAAGAAGACATTGAAGGCAGCCTTGCCCATGTGACGATGCTTGGCGAATGCGGCATCCTGCCTGAAGGCGATGTAGAGCAGATCAAAGGCGGGCTCATCCGCCTGTTGGAAAAGGCGAAGCAAGGGGAGCTCAAATTTTCCATTGCCTACGAGGACATTCATTTAAACATTGAAAAAATGCTCATCGACGACATCGGACCGGTCGGCGGCAAGCTGCACACTGGACGGAGCCGGAACGACCAAGTGGCGACCGATATGCATCTATACTTGCGCAAGCGGGTTGAAGAGATTCTCGGCCTCATCCGCGGGATGCAGCGGGCGCTTGTCGCTCAAGCCGAAAAGCATGTCGAAACGATCATGCCCGGATATACGCATTTGCAGCGGGCGCAGCCGATTTCGTTCGCCCACCATCTGCTGGCTTATTTTTGGATGCTCGAGCGCGACTATGAGCGGTTTTCCGAGTCGCAAAAGCGCATCAACCGCTCGCCGCTCGGCGCCGGGGCGCTCGCCGGGACGACGTTTCCGATCGACCGGCATCGGACGGCGGAGCTTTTGGGCTTTGCCGATATTTACGAAAACAGCCTCGATGCGGTGAGCGACCGCGACTTCATCATCGAGTTTTTAAGCAACAGTTCAATGCTCATGATGCACCTGTCGCGGTTGGCCGAGGAGTTGATTCTTTGGTCAAGCCAAGAGTTTCAGTTCATTGAGCTGGATGATGCGTTTGCGACCGGCAGCAGCATCATGCCGCAAAAGAAAAACCCGGACATGGCCGAACTCATCCGCGGCAAAACCGGCCGCGTGTACGGCCACTTGATGGCGCTCCTCACGGTGATGAAAGGGCTGCCGCTTGCTTACAATAAAGATATGCAAGAAGATAAAGAAGGCATGTTTGATACAGTAAAGACGGTCATCGGGTCGCTGAAAATTTTCACCGGTATGATTGAGACGATGAACGTGCGCACGGACGTGATGGAGCGGGCGACGAAACAAGACTTTTCAAACGCGACCGAGCTTGCCGATTACTTGGCCGCGAAAGGGGTCCCGTTCCGTGAGGCGCATGAAATCGTCGGCAAGCTCGTCTTGCATTGCATCGAACAAGGCGTCTTTTTGGCTGATTTGCCGCTTGACGTGTACAAAGAAGCGTCGCCGCTTTTTGAAGAAGACATTTATGACGCCTTGCACCCGCGCACGGCCGTCAACCGCCGCAACAGCGCCGGCGGCACCGGTTTTGCCGAAGTGCGCGCGGCGCTGGCGAAGGCGAAACAGTTGCTTAGCACCCCGTAACGGCGGGGTGTTCTTTTTTGACCGTCACATGTTTTCGCATCGGACAAGGAAGTTTTTCGGTCCATCTGCTTCATGTGACGAAGACATTATTCTTTCGGCGTCCTTACAACGAGCACATCGCATTTCGCATGGCGGACGATGTTTTCGGAAACGCTGCCGATCAAGAGCCGTTCGACAGCGTTTAAACCGGTCGCCCCGCAAACGATGAGATCGGCTTTGTATTTCGGAGCGACGTCTTTGGCGATTTTCACTTTCGGCGAGCCGAATTCGACCGCGATGTCCACATCGTCGAGCCCGGCGGCGATGGCTTCGTTTTTATACCGTTCCAGAAGTTCGTTCGCATATTGCTCCGACCGTTCGGCGAGGGCGTAATCGTGCGCTTCCACGGTTGTGAACCCGCGCAAATCGATGATGTGGGACAAAATGAGTTTCGCTCCGTTTCGCTTGGCGATTTGGATCGCTTTTTTCAACGCCCATTCCGCTTCTTTCGAGCCATCGACGGCGACGACGATCGTTTGGTAGGTCATGGTCATGTTCTCCCCTCCCTTTGGTTAAAAATGCTATCTCTATATATGGTATACCCATCGCCCTTTGACGAGAAACTAGGCCATATATTGAGATTTTGTGAACAGGGGAGGAAGAGCAATGGAAAAGCGGTATAACGACTGGCAGTACGATGAGGAGGAAGTGCGGACGATCACCGAGCAAATTACCGAGTCGTATGAAAGCGGCATTGTTGACGAGGATGAATCGTATTACGACCCGCGCCGCGAAGTCGGCGAATAGCCATAGCGCCTGCGCGTTATGGTTATTTTTTTGTATTCGCTCCGGTTTGTAGTAAAGTAAAAATGAGACAGCAAATCGCGACGAGGAGGGAGAAGGGTGCGGCACGCCTTGATTACGGCCGGAGCGAAAGGATTGGGGAGAAAAGTGACCGAGCTGCTGCTTGATAAAGGCTACTCGGTGACGGTGAACTACCGGAGCGATGAACAGGCGGTGCGCTCGCTTGCCGAGAAGTACCGCGGCGCCGCTGACCGCCTCCAGTTTGTGCAGGGAGATGTGACGGACAAAAACGATTTAGCGGCGCTTGTGGACGCCGCCATGGAGCGGTTTGGCCGCATTGACTGCCTCATCAACAACGCGGGGCCGTACATTTTTGAACGGAAAAAGCTGGCCGATTATACGGAAAACGAATGGTACGAAATGATTGAAGGCAATTTGAGCTCGGTCTTCCATTTAGTGAGAAGGACGATCCCGATTATGCGAAAACAACGGTTTGGCCGCATCATTACGTACGGATTTCAAGGAGCGGCGGATGCCCCGGGCTGGGTGCACCGTTCGGCGTTCGGCGCGGCGAAAGTCGGGCTTGTATCGCTGACGAAAACGATCGCCCTGGAAGAGGCGGAATATGGCATTACCGCCAATATGGTGTGCCCAGGCAATATTGTCGGCGCCATGAAAGAGGCGGGGATCGCCGACGCCCGCGCCAGGCGGGATGCGGAAACGCCGGTCGGACGCCCGGGGACTGGTGAAGATATCGCCCGCGTGATCGCGTTTTTATGCGAGGACGACTCGGATTTCATCACCGGCGCCGTCATTGACGTCACCGGCGGAGCGAACGTCATTTACCGCCACCTTTTCCGTTGAGAACAGCGCCTCCTCCTTTTTCGTTTGCTTTTGCGCGAAACGGGGCACAATAAAAGAAGAAGCGGGAAGGAAAAAGGAGGAAAAAGTAATGAAGATCGGCATTCCAAAAGAAATCAAAAACAATGAAAACCGCGTCGCCATCACTCCGGCAGGCGTGATGACGCTCGTCAAAGCGGGGCATGACGTGTATGTGGAGACGGAAGCCGGCGCTGGGTCGGGTTTTTCCGATTCCGAGTATGAAAAAGCCGGGGCAGTGATCGTGACGAAAGCGGAAGATGCCTGGGCGGCGGAGATGGTGTTGAAAGTGAAAGAACCGCTGGCTGAGGAGTTCCGCTATTTTCGCCCCGGATTGATTTTGTTTACGTATTTGCATTTAGCCGCGGCCGAAGCGCTCACGAAAGCGCTCGTCGAGCAAAAAGTGGTCGGCATCGCTTACGAGACGGTGCAGCTTGCGAACGGCTCGCTGCCGCTGTTGACGCCGATGAGTGAAGTCGCCGGCCGCATGTCGGTGCAAGTCGGCGCCCAGTTTCTCGAGAAGCCGCACGGCGGGAAAGGCATTTTGCTTGGCGGCGTGCCCGGGGTGCGGCGCGGCAAAGTGACGATCATCGGCGGCGGCACAGCGGGGACGAACGCGGCGAAAATCGCGGTCGGCCTCGGGGCGGACGTGACGATTTTGGACATTAACGCCGAGCGGCTGCGCGAGCTCGATGATTTGTTCGGCGACCAAGTGACGACGTTGATGTCCAACTCGTATCATATCGCCGAGTGCGTGCGCGAATCGGATTTGGTCGTCGGCGCCGTCTTGATCCCGGGGGCGAAAGCGCCGAAGCTGGTGACGGAAGAGATGGTGCGCTCGATGACGCCGGGATCGGTGTTGGTCGACATCGCCATTGACCAAGGCGGCATTTTCGAAACGACCGACCGCGTCACGACGCATGACGATCCGACATACGTCAAGCACGGCGTCGTCCATTACGCCGTCGCCAACATGCCGGGTGCGGTGCCGCGTACGTCAACGTTTGCCTTGACGAATGTGACGATCCCATACGCCTTGCAAATCGCCAACAAAGGCTACCGCGCCGCGTGCTTGGATAACCCGGCGCTGTTAAAAGGGATCAACACGCTCGATGGGCACATCGTGTACGAAGCGGTCGCGGCGGCGCACAACATGCCGTATACGGATGTTCATTCGTTGTTGCACGGATGAAATCATGAAGATGGAGCCGCCTTGATGGCGATGAGAAAACAAAGCTGTCCGAATCGGCTTGGGGATCGGGCCGGTGGACAGCTTTTTTGATGCGCTCATTCGCGGCAGCTTTTGCCAATGGCCTCTCTCGTTAAACAATGATCAACTCCTTCGAAAACGACGTCAACACCTCAACCCCATGATCCGTGACCGCGACGTCGTCTTCAATGCGCACGCCGCCGATGGATGGGACGTAAATGCCTGGTTCGATTGTAAACACCATGCCGGGGGCGAGCGGTTCGTTGTTGGCGCCATGAAGCGATGGGTATTCGTGGATCTCGATCCCTAAGCCGTGCCCGACGCGGTGGGTGAAATAGTCTCCGTAGCCGGCTTGTTCGATGACGTTTCGGGCGGCGCGGTCGATCTCGCCCATCGCGGTTTGCGGGCGGCAGGCGTCGATCGCCGCCTGCTGGGCGCGCCGAACGGTATCGTAAATGAGCCGCTGTTCGTCGCTTGCCGTCTGACAGACGACGGTGCGGGTAATGTCGGAGCAATACCCATCGACGATGACGCCCAAATCGAACAGCACGAAATCGCCTGGTGCGACCGCCGCCGTTCCCGGCACGCCGTGCGGATCGGCTGATTTTGCGCCCGTGAGCACGGTCGTGGGAAACGACATCCCTTCAACGCCGAGTTTTTTCAGCTCATATTCAATAACGGCGACAAGTTCGAGCTCTGTCACGCCCGGGCGGATGGCCGAGACGCCGATTTCGATCGCTTTGTCGGCAAGTTCCGCCGCCTGGCGCAACACCTTCATTTCCTGCTCATCCTTGATCAGGCGAAGCTGGCGCAGCTTTTCTTCGGCGTCGTGCCACTTGGCGTTTGGAAACAATGCCGAGAGACGCTCGAAACGGGCGAACGACAAATGGTTTTTCTCGATGGCAATCAAGCCGGGTTTTGCGCCGCGCGCTTCGAGATGGCGCCCGATCTCTTCCCATGGGTCGGTGCTGTCGTCGTAGCCGATCACCGTATACCCAAAGCCGCTCCGGCGGGCGCGCGGCGCTTCCATTTGCGGACAGACGAGCGCGGGCTCGCTGTCAGGGAAAACAAGCAATGCAAGCAGCCGCTCGTGCGGGTCGCACCGAAATCCGCTCAAATAAAAGACGTTGGCGCTTGACGTGATGAAGGCGAATGAACTATGTTGTTGTTGAAGCCAAGAGGAAAATGCTTGCAGCCGTTGGTTCATCGTTCCCTTCCTTCCTTTTTTCGTGATCGTCCATTTTGAGCGTATCAAGAAACGGGCCGTTTGTAAATGGACAGGCGGGAAAAGAAGGGAATGGATGGGCGGCGGCGAATCATGTGTAGTGGAAAGGAGAGATGTGACGATGAAAATCAGCTACCATGGCCATTCGGTCGTCCGCATTGAGACGAACGGAAAAACGATTTTGATCGACCCGTTCATCACCGGCAATACGACGACCGATTTGAACGCGGCGGATGTGAAAGCGGATGTCATTTTGTTGACGCACGGGCACGGGGATCATGTCGGCGATACGGTTGAAATCGCCAAGCGGAACAACGCCCTTGTCGTGGCCACATTTGAGCTGGCGACGTATTTAAGCTGGCAAGGCGTCGAGACGTTTGGCATGAACATCGGCGGGGCGCGCGAATTTGACTTTGGCACGGTCAAGTTCACGCAGGCGTTCCACAGCTCCGGGTTTGTGACGGACGACAAGCAAATCATTTATTTAGGCATGCCGACCGGCATTTTGTTCACGTCCGAAGGCAAAACGATCTATCATGCCGGCGATACCGGGCTGTTTTCCGACATGAAGCTGATCGGCGAGCGCCATAACATCGATGTCGCCTTTTTGCCGATTGGGGACAGCTTCACGATGGGGCCGGAAGACGCGGCGGTCGCCGCCGAGTGGCTCGGGGCGAAACTCGTCGTGCCGATCCATTACAACACGTTCCCGCCGATCACCCAAGACCCCGAGCGGTTCGTCTCGCTCCTTCCGCCGGGCGTCGGCCGCGCGTTGAAACCGGGGGAAAGCATCGAGCTGTAACAGAGGCGCTCTTCCCGCTTTGGGAAGGGCGCTTTCTGATGGCCGGCGCGACCGTTGAATCCCCGCCGCCAGGCCCGTTATAATGAAAGTAACAAACGCGTAAAGGGTGAAGAACCGTTGGCGACAAAACACGAGCAAATTTTGGAATACATCCACCGGCTGCCGATCGGCGAGAAAATTTCTGTCCGGCAGATCGCCAAGGAAATGGGCGTAAGCGAAGGGACGGCGTACCGGGCGATCAAGGACGCCGAGAACAAAGGGTATGTGAGCACGATTGAACGCGTCGGCACGATCCGGATTGAGAAGAAACGGAAGGAAAACATTGAGAAGCTTACGTACGCCGAGGTTGTCAACATTGTGGACGGCCAAGTGCTTGGCGGACGTGAAGGGTTGCATAAGACGCTCAACCGTTTTGTCATCGGCGCAATGCAGCTGGAGGCGATGATGCGCTATACGGGCGCAGGGGATTTGCTTATCGTCGGCAACCGGACGAAGGCGCACGAGCTGGCGCTTCAGGCGGGGGCGGCCGTGCTCATCACCGGCGGGTTTGACACGGCCGACCACGTGAAAAAGCTCGCCGATGAGCGGCAGCTGCCGATCATTTCGACGAGCTATGACACGTTTACGGTCGCGACGATGATCAACCGGGCGATTTACGACCAGCTCATCAAAAAAGAAATTGTGTTGGTCGAGGATATTCTCATTCCGCTTGACAAAACAGCGTACTTGCGCGTCCATGATCCGATTGAGCGGTGGTATGCGTTGAACAAAGAGACGCGCCATAGCCGGTTCCCGGTCGTCGATGATGAGCTGAATGTGCAAGGGGTTGTGACGGCAAAAGACGTGCTGGATGTCGACCGGCAGCTGCCGATCGAAAAGGTGATGACGAAGCAGCCGATTACGGTGAACGGAAAAACGTCAGTGGCGTTTGCTTCTCATATTATGGTATGGGAAGGAATTGAGCTTCTCCCGGTGGTGGATGACTATAACCGGCTGCAAGGGATCATCAGCCGCCAAGACGTGTTAAAAGCGCTGCAAATGGCGCAGCGCCAGCCGCAAGTCGGGGAGACGATCGATGATCTCATCACCGCCCAGTTTCGTGAGTCAGGCGACAAAGAAACGCTGTTTCGCTGCACGATCACGCCGCAGATGACGAACTATTTAGGGACGCTCTCGTACGGCGTGTTTACGACGATCGTCACCGAAGCGGCGGCGCGCATGCTTCGCGCGTACAAACGCGGCGATTTGGTGATGGAAAATATCACGATTTACTTCATCAAGCCGGTGCAAATCGACAGCACGGTCGACGTGCGGGCAAAGCTTTTAGAGCTCGGGCGCAAGTTCGGGAAAGTGGATGTCGAAGTGTATAACGAAGGCGATCTTGTCGGCAAAGCGATGATGATGTGCCAGCTGATCGACCGATAAACGGTAAAGGAAAAAAAGGATGTCCACTTCCTTATGGGAACATCCTTTTCCTTTATCGTTGACCGGCGCATACGCCAAACGGCATTACCCTTGTTTTGCCGCTTCCTTTGCCTCTTCGACCGCCTGCGGCAGATAGCAGCGGTAGGCGCGGTAGCCGGCCCAAACGCTCCCGAAGCCTAAGGCGATAAAAATGGCGCAGATGATATAGGTCACGGTTGTCTGATACAAAAACAATTGGTTGATCCCGAACAAGGCAACGAACAGTCCAAGCGCCATGCTCGATTTCGCTGAGAGAAAGCGGCGTTCCATCGGGCGCTGGGAGCGGACGTAGCGGATTTTATAATAGACGTAAAACGAAAAGGAAAATATAATGAAAATAACCAAGGCTGGCATGGTTGGGTCCCTCCGTTGTTCATTTCTTTTTTCATTGTACATAGAAGCAGGGAAAAATGCCAGCGGTTGAATATGACAGGTGACTAAAGGGGAAGAACGAATGAAACCGGTTCATCAACAAATTCTTGATGCGATTCGTGAATTTGACACGATCATCATCCACCGCCATGTTCGCCCGGACCCGGACGCGTACGGGTCGCAAGGCGGGTTGGCGGCGTTGCTTCGGGCGTCGTTTCCGGAAAAACGAGTGTATGCGGTGGGGACCGATGACCCATCGTTATCATTTTTACGACAAATGGATGTCATTGACGATGCCGTTTATGAACAGGCGCTTGTGATCGTCTGCGATACAGCCAATGAGGAGCGGATTTGCGACAGCCGCTATCGGCTCGGGCGAAAGCTCATTAAAATTGACCATCACCCGAACGACACGCCGTATGGCGACATTATGTGGGTCGATACCGCCGCCAGTTCGACAAGCGAGATGATTTATGAGTTTTATTTGGCGGGGAAAGAGGAAGGGTTGACGATGACCGCTGAGGCGGCGCGTCTCATTTACGCCGGCATTGTCGGCGATACGGGCCGCTTTTTGTTTCCGCGCACAAGTGAAAAAACGTTCCGCTACGCTGGGGAGCTCATTTCGTACGGTTTTTCGCTGACGGAATTGTACGACGGATTGTATCGGACGAGCTTGCCGCTCGCCCGCTTAAGCGGTTATGTGTTGTCGAACTTTATGATCGAGGAAGGGGTGGCGGCTGTGAAAATGCCGCGGGCGCTGCTTGGGGAATACGGCGTCACCCCGCTTGAGGCGTCGCAACTCGTCAGTTTGCTCGGCAATATTGACGGCATTGTCGCCTGGGTGTTTTTCATTGAGGAAGAACGGGAAATCCGCGTCCGCTTCCGTTCCAAAGGGCCGGTCATCAATGTGGTCGCCAAACGCTACGGCGGCGGCGGCCATCCGCTCGCAGCCGGTGCGTCCATTGCTTCTTGGGAGGAAGCGGATCGCGTGATTGAAGACGTAAAAGCGGTTTGCCGGGCTGAGCGGTGACGGAAACGGGTGGTTTTAACATCTTTCCGAAAGAAGTCTCCCACTTCTAAACGAAGTGAAAGTGGGAGGTGAATTTCAGTAAAACCGTGGGGCACACGGGGATCGCTCGGTCAACTTCCCATCATGAGATGGGATTACCCGAGAAGCCCCCACCTCTAAGCGAAGCGTAGGTGGTGGGAGTATGTCACAAAGTTGTTGTTTCAAATGAAGCGTCATGTTGATAGGAGAAGGCGTCCCGAAGGCTTTCGGGACACCCTCTTTTCCCGCAAGACGCGCTTGTTTGGCACTCCACCGCGGCGGAATGGGGCGGCAAGGCGCGCTCTACGGAAGCGGCGTCAGTTTCACTTCGACGGCCAACAAGGTAAAGATCGTGAGTGTGTGAAGTTCAAGCCGGTATGTCTTCTCGTGGATCGTATACGTTTTGTTTTCAATTGCCCGCTCAATCAGTTCGCGGCTGTTGTACACCGTTTCGATGTCTTTCGCAATCAAATGGGACAAATCTTCTTTGACGCTGTCTTCAATGCGAAACGTCGTGTATGAATCAAGTTTATATTGCTCGGCGTTGGCGAGATGGACGGAAACGTCCTGCACGGTCAGCTTTTTTTTCATTTCCTTATTGTAATGAATATAGTCTTCCTGCCAAATGCGAATTTCGTTTTGCAAATCGGCGATCTGTTCGTTGAGCTCATTGACGTGTTGCACTTGTTTTTCCTGCAAGACGCCGAAAATATACAAAAAGACAAACCAACTGATGAGCGCTCCGATCGCCGCGCCGGCGAAAAAGCGCTGCCATGACGGGTATTGGTAATACGGAGGAATTCTCATGGCGAAATGTGCTCCTGCGTCAGCCACGTGATGATCGCCACTCCGGTCTGTGCTCCGCCCATGGCGGACAAAATGAGCAAAAATTGCCGCACGATGTCTTTCGTTTCCCCTAAAAACAGCCCTCGCTCAACGACGTAAAACGTGTCAAACGTCCCGCCGATGGCGGCGACGACCGCCCAAATGCGCAAATCGCCGGCAAATCGGTACATGGCCGTCAGCGGCTGGCCGCCGCTCAAAAACGCGCCGAGCGCGCCGATGATGGCGCCGCCAAGCAGCACGCCGACGGCGATAAAATAGCTTTGAATAAACGCCGGCAAGAAGGCCGCTTTTTCGTTCATGCGTTTCCCCGCCCTTTCTTTCTCTCTTATCTATGTATATCAATAGGGTGGACGGAGTATGTAGCCGAAAGAAAAGTTTTCGCCCGTCAAGCGCACGGATGAGGGAGGGATGGTCATGATGTTCGTCCACTTGCATGTGTTGAGCGGATACAGTTTGTTTCAAAGTGCAGCGGCGGTGGAGGCGCTTGCAGCGAGGGCGAAACAGCTCGGCTATCAAGCGCTCGCGCTCACGGACCGGAATGTGTTGTATGGCGCTATTCCGTTTTACCGGGAATGCAAGCAGAACGGCATTCGCCCGATTATCGGCGTGACGGCTGATGTCGCTCTTTCTGGGGAGGAAGCGTTCCCGCTCGTGCTGTTGGCCGCCAATGAAGAGGGGTATCGCCATTTGCTTGAAATCAGCACCATGATGCAAATGGGGGAAACAAAGCATATGGAGGAAGCCGCTCTTGTACGCTTAAGCGGCGGCATCATCGCCATCACTCCCGGAAGCGAGGGACGCGTCGAGTCGCTTGTGGCCGCCGGCGAATGGGAGCGGGCGAAAGAGGCGCTTGGCCGCTATCATCAGCTGTTTCCAGGACGGCTGTATGTCGCCGTTCAGCGCGGCGAGCAAACGCGAGCCCCATATGAAGCCGGGTTGTTGCAGCTGGTGGAGGAAACCGGCGTCCCGATCGTGGCGACGAACGACGTCCGTTACGTGGAGCGCAGCGATGCCGTGGCGTGGCGTTGCTTGCAGGCCATCGGCCGCGGCGCGCTGCTCGCTGACATTGAGGACGATAACGGCCGCTATTTGGCGGGACCAGAGGAGATGGCGCGCCGGTTTGCGGACTTGCCGGAGGCGCTCGAGAACAGCCTGGCGATCGCCGATCAATGCGAGCTGCAAATCGAGTTTGGCGGCTGGCGGCTGCCGGCGTATCCTGTTCCGGACGGAGAGACGGCCGACAGTTATTTGCGCCGCTTATCGGAACAAGGGCTCGCCCGACGCGTGCCGTCGGCCGATGAGCGCTACTGGCGTCGGCTTTCGCATGAGCTGGATGTGATTCAGTCGCTTCATTTCAGCGACTATTTTTTGATCGTCGCCGATGTGCTCGCCTACGCCCGCCGGCGCGGCATCTTAACCGGCCCGGGCCGCGGTTCGGCGGCCGGGTCGCTTGTCGCCTACGCATTGTCGATCACCGATGTCGATCCGATCAAGTATGGGCTTTTGTTTGAACGGTTTTTAAATCCGGAGCGGGCGTCGGTGCCGGATATTGACTTGGATTTTCCTGATGACCGGCGCGAAGAAGTGATTCGCTATGTGGCGGATAAATACGGGCGCGACCGCGTTGCGCAAATCATTACGTTCGGTACGTTCGGCGCCAAAGCGGCGCTGCGCGAGACGGCCAAAGCGCTTGGCGTCCCTGGGCGGGAGGCGGAACAGGTCGCGGCGCTGCTGCCGAGCAAACAAAGTGTGACGCTCCGCCAATGGCATGCCGAGTCCGCCGCTTTTCGGCGCGCGGTGGCAGCGGTTCCGCAAGGGAGAGAGTGGCTGGCTGTTGCGCAAAAACTGGAAGGGCTGCCGCGCCATACGTCGATCCACGCTGCTGGTGTCATCATCAGCCCGGAGCCGCTCGTTCGCTTCGTGCCGCTGCAGCCAAGCCATGGCGAATGGCCGCTGACGCAATACGCGATGGGGGCGCTTGAAGCGCTTGGATTGCTGAAAATTGATTTTCTCGGTTTGCGCACGCTCACGTTGATCGAGCAGATCGTGCGTTTGATCGAGCGGCAGACAGGAAAGCCGTTTGACATCCGCACGCTGCCGCTCAATGATGAAAAAACGTACGCGCTGCTTGGCGCTGGAGATACAAACGGCATTTTTCAGCTGGAATCAAGCGGGATGAAGCGTGTGCTCGCCGGGCTGCGGCCGTCGCAATTGGAAGATGTCGTCGCCGTCAATGCCTTGTATCGGCCAGGGCCGATGCAAATGATCCCCGTTTACATCCGGCGCAAGCGCGGGGAAGAGCCGGTGTCCTATGCCCATCCTGATCTTGAGACGATTTTGGCGCCCACATACGGGGTGTTGATCTACCAGGAGCAAATTATGCAAATCGCCGCCCGGCTTGCCGGATTTTCGCTCGGACAAGCGGACGTGCTTCGCCGGGCGGTGGCGAAAAAAGAGAAAGCGCTGCTTGCTGAGCAGCGTCAGGCGTTTGTCGCCGGCTGCGTGGCGAACGGCTATCCGAAAGCAGTCGCCGAGGAACTGTACCGACACATCGTCCGCTTTGCCGATTACGGCTTCAACCGAAGCCACGCGGTCAGCTATGCGCTGTTGTCGTATGCGATGGCGTATATGAAAGCTCATTACCCGCTTTGTTTTTATGCGGTCATGCTCACCAATGCTTCCGGCGACCGAGAAAAAGCGGCGGTATACTATTGGGAGGCGGCGCGAAAAGGGATCAACGTCCTTTTGCCGTCGGTCAACAAAAGCGGTTTTCGCTCTTCCGTGGAGGGGAGCGCCATTCGCCTTGGGCTCGCGATGGTGAAGCAAGTCGGCTCGGCGGCGAAGCTGATTGTCGAGGAGCGGAAAGCGAACGGACCGTTTGCCGACTTCTTTGATTTCGCTGCTCGCCTGCTGCCAAAAGGGCTCGGGCGCCCGGCGCTCGAGGCGCTCATTTCCGTTGGGGCGTTTGACGAGTTCGGTGCAGATCGGGCTTCGCTTCTTGCCAGCATTGACATTGCGATCGAACATGCGCAATGGGTTCAGGCGCTGCAAGCCGGAGGGCTGTCGTTAAAACCGAAATATGCTGCCGCACATTCGTGGCCTTTGTCCGAACGGCGGCGGCGGGAAGCGGAGTTTCTTGGCTTCGCCGTCACCCCGCATCCGGCGGCGGTGTGCCGCCCGTTGCTGCAAGCGGCGGGGGCGGTGTGTGTTGCCGATGTACAAGGTCCGTCAACTGTAGTCGGGGGAGCGGTCGTCCGCATACGGAAAACGAGAACAAAGCAGGGTGAAGAAATGGCGTTTTTCACCGTCGGCGATGAGAGCGGGGAATTGGAGGCGGTGGCGTTTCCGAACGTTTACCGCCGCGCGGCGGACATATTGAAAGAAGGGCAGTTTGTATTGCTTGCCGGAACGATTGAGGTGCGCGGCGGACGGCGTCAGCTCATCATCCGCCGGGCCGAACGCTTGACGGCGTCGGCGTTGTATATCGACGCCAGCCGCCAAGACAAGGCGCGTCTTGCCGCGCTGAAGCCGCTGTTGGAACGACACCAAGGCCGCACTCCGGTGTATTTGTACGATGAAGCGAAGCGAAAGCTTCTCCGTCTTCCCGAGCGGTATGCGGCCGATCTCACCGCCCCGCTTGTCGATGAACTGCTTTCCTTGTTCAGCTTCGGACGCGTGGTCGTCAAGTAAATCGCTCTTTACTATTTCATTATTTTGTTATATCGTATAACCATTAGGTGGTCAGACCAGTGGATGAAGCGAAGGAGAGGGGTCATTGTATCAAAGAGGAGAACGTGTATGCCGAGACGTTGAAACACATCCGCCGCATGATGGCGGAAGACAACTTAGCCCCTGGCGACAAGCTGCCGTCGGAGCGCGAGCTGGCCGAACGGCTCGGCGTCGGGCGTTCATCGGTGCGCGAGGCGTTGCGGGCGCTTGAATTTCTCGGCTTGATTGAAACGCGGCGCGGCGAGGGGAGGTATAGGCGTGAGGTCGGCAGCCACCAGCTGATCGACCTGTTGGCGATGTTTTTGTTGGAAAACGAACGGGCGAAGGCCGATTTGGCGGAAACAAAATGGCTCATCGAGCGCCTGTTGCTTGCCCTTGCGTGTCGGCGCCGGAGCGCGGAGGACGTAGACGAGTTGAAAAAAATCGTTCGTCAAAAACCGATTGATTTCGCGCGGTTTTTCGAGACGGTGGTGGAAGCGGCTGGCAATGTTTTGCTCGCCCGCATTTGGCGGGTGCTGTCGGGGTTTGCCGCTTCATTTGCGCCCGAGCCGCCCCTTGCCGACGCCAGCTATGAACAGCTGCTCGCCGCTTTGGAAAGGCAAGATCCGGCGGAGACTGTCGCCGTCTGGGAGGCGCAACGGCCTTCGCCGTTGTCGAAACGGGCCGGACATCGTTTGACAAACAATGATGTCCATTTTCGATAAAGTAGTAGAGAGGCGAAAACGCAAAGGAGGGGCTCCCTCGTGTGGAAAGACTTGTTTGTGAAAAAGAAAAAGTATGCACCGCTGCCTTCAGAACAAGCGAGGCATGAAGTGCCGGAAGGCGTGATGACGAAATGTCCGCAATGCAAGAAAATTATGTATACAAAAGAGTTGATCAAAAACTTGCGCGTTTGCCTAAGCTGCGGCTACCATCATCCGATGCCGGCGCGTGAACGGATTGCAAGCCTTCTTGATGACGGCAGCTTCCGCGAGTATGACGCCGATATGATCTCGGTCAATCCGCTCGGCTTTCCGGGCTACATCGAAAAACTGGAAGAAGACCGGCGCAAGTCAGGGCTGAACGAGGCGGTCGTCACCGGCGAAGGGGCGCTTGACGGCCATCCGCTCGTCATTGCTGTCATGGATTCATCGTTTCGCATGGGCAGCATGGGCTCGGTCGTCGGCGAAAAAATCACCCGCGCCGTCGAACGGGCGCGCGAACAGCAGATGCCGTTTCTCATTTTCACCGCTTCCGGCGGCGCCCGCATGCAGGAAGGGGTGTTGAGCCTCATGCAAATGGCGAAAACAAGCGCGGCGCTCAAACGGTTCAGCAACGACGGCGGCTTGTTCATCTCCGTCATGACCCACCCGACGACCGGCGGTGTATCGGCGAGTTTCGCCTCGCTTGGGGATTATAACTTTGCCGAGCCGGGGGCGCTCATTGGTTTTGCCGGCCGCCGCGTCATCGAGCAGACGGTGCGCGAAGAGCTGCCGGACGATTTCCAGACGGCGGAGTTTTTGCTGAAGCACGGGCAGCTTGATGCCGTCATTCACCGCCACGAGCTGAAAGAAACGCTTGCGGTCGTCTTGGATCTTCATCAAAAAGGAGGGGAAGAGGGATGGTGGCGGAATTAGAATTCGAAAAGCCGCTTGTCGAGCTGCGCCGCAAAATTCAAGAGTTGAAAGAGTTCATGAAAACGGCGGACGTCGATTTATCGGCGGAAATCGAAAAGCTTGAGGCGCGCCTCGCCAAGCTGGAAAACGAGATTTATGCGAATTTGACGCCGTGGGACCGCGTGCAAATCGCCCGCCACCCGCAGCGGCCGACGACGCTCGATTACATCGAGCGGTTGTTTACGAACTTTCTTGAGTGCCACGGCGACCGCTGCTTTGGCGATGACGAGGCGATCGTCGGCGGCATCGCCAAATACGACGGACTCCCCGTGACGGTCATCGGTCATCAGCGCGGCAAAGATACGAAAGAAAACTTGCGCCGCAACTTTGGCATGCCGCATCCGGAAGGATACCGGAAGGCGTTGCGGCTCATGAAGCAGGCAGAAAAGTTTTCGCGGCCGATCATCTGCTTTATCGACACGAAAGGCGCCTACCCGGGCAAAGCGGCCGAAGAGCGCGGGCAAAGCGAGGCGATCGCCCGCAACTTGTTTGAAATGGCTGGGCTTACGGTGCCTGTCGTCTGCATCGTCATCGGAGAGGGCGGAAGCGGCGGGGCGCTTGCTCTTGGCGTCGGCAATCATATCCATATGCTTGAAAACTCGACGTATTCGGTCATCTCGCCGGAAGGGGCGGCGGCGATTTTGTGGAAAGACGCCTCATTGGCGCAGCGGGCGGCGGAAACGATGAAAATCACCGCTCATGACTTAAAGGCGCTCGGCGTCATCGATGAAATCATTCCGGAAGTCAAAGGCGGCGCTCATCGCAACGCCGACGAGCAGGCAAAAGAAATTGACCGCGTGCTGCGCCGTTCGCTCAAACAGCTGTTGGCGCTTGACGGCGAAGAGCTCGTCCGGCAGCGCTATGAAAAATTTAAACAAATGGGCCAAGTGTCGTTTTTGCCGGAAACGATTCGGGCAAGATAAGGAAAAAGCTGTCTCCGTCGCGGGACAGCTTTGTTCTATCGTGAAAAAATCCACTTTTGTAAGCCGTTTCAGCGATCGCTTCTATATTGTGTTCCGCTGTTGTTCATGGTACATTAGGGATGTTCAAGAAGACGTATGAGGTCGGACGTGTGCAATTCGATGCAAACGAGGTGGAAATGATGAAACGGATTGGTGTGTTGACAAGCGGCGGCGACTCGCCGGGCATGAATGCGGCCATTCGCGCTGTCGTCCGCAAAGCGATTTACCATGGGGTGGAAGTGTACGGAATCTACCACGGGTATGCCGGGTTGATCGCCGGCAATATCAAAAAGCTGGAAGTCGGGGACGTCGGGGACATCATCCATCGCGGCGGCACCATCCTTTATACCGCGCGCTGCCCGGAGTTTAAGACGGAAGAAGGACAGAAAAAGGGGATCGAGCAGCTGAAAAAGCACGGCATTGAAGGGCTGGTCGTCATCGGCGGCGACGGGTCGTATCAAGGGGCGAAAAAATTGACGGAGCACGGCTTCCCGTGCGTCGGCGTGCCCGGGACGATCGACAACGACATTCCAGGCACCGATTTTACGATCGGTTTTGACACCGCGCTCAATACGGTCATTGACGCCATTGACAAAATCCGCGACACGGCGACGTCGCATGAGCGGACGTACGTCGTCGAAGTGATGGGCCGCCATGCCGGCGATATTGCGCTATGGTCGGGGCTTGCCGGAGGGGCGGAGACGATTTTGATTCCGGAAGCGGACTACGACATGGACGACATCGTCGCTCGCTTGAAGCGCGGCCATGAACGCGGCAAAAAACACAGCATCATCATCGTCGCCGAGGGAGTCGGCAGCGGCGTCGACTTCGGCCGGCAAATTCAAGAGGCGACCGGCTTTGAGACGCGCGTGACGGTGCTTGGCCACGTGCAGCGCGGCGGATCGCCGACGGCGTTTGACCGCGTGTTAGCGAGCCGCCTCGGCGCCCGTGCGGTCGAGCTGCTCCTTGAAGGCAAAGGCGGCCGCTGCGTTGGCATTCAAAACAACCAAATCGTTGACCATGACATTGCCGAAGCGTTGGCGAAAACACATACGGTCGATCAGCGGATGTATACATTGTCGAAAGAGCTGTCGATTTAATTCCCGAGGGGAAAGGAAGAAGAAGTGATGAAGCGGAAAACGAAAATCGTCTGTACGATCGGGCCGGCAAGCGAGAGCGTAGACAAGCTCGTGCAATTGATCGAAGCGGGGATGAACGTGGCGCGACTCAACTTTTCGCACGGAGATCATGAGGAACACGGGCGGCGCATCGCCAACATTCGCGAGGCGGCGAGGCGGACGGGCCAAACGGTCGCCATTTTGCTCGATACGAAAGGCCCGGAAATCCGCACGCACAATATGGAGAACGGCGCCGTCGAACTGAAGGAAGGGGCAAAGCTCATCATTTCGATGAGCGAAGTGCTCGGCACGCCGGAAAAAATTTCCGTCACCTATCCGGGGCTGATCGATGATGTGTCCGTTGGTTCGAAAATTTTGCTGGACGACGGGTTGATCGGCCTTGAAGTCAACGCGGTCGACAAGCAAGCTGGAGAAATTGCCACGACCGTCTTAAACAGCGGTGTGCTCAAAAACAAAAAAGGGGTCAATGTCCCCGGCGTGCGTGTCAATTTGCCGGGCATCACCGAGAAGGACCGAGCCGATATTTTATTTGGCATCCGCCAAGGCATCGACTTCATCGCCGCCTCGTTTGTGCGCCGGGCGTCTGATGTGCTCGAAATCCGCGAGCTGCTCGAGGCGAATGACGCCTTACATATCCAAATTATCGCGAAAATTGAAAATGAAGAAGGCGTCGCCAACATCGATGAAATTTTGGAAGCCGCCGATGGCCTCATGGTGGCGCGCGGCGACCTTGGCGTTGAGATTCCGGCTGAGGAAGTGCCTCTCATTCAAAAAATGCTCATTAAAAAGTGCAACATGCTTGGCAAACCGGTCATCACGGCGACGCAAATGCTCGACTCGATGCAGCGCAATCCGCGGCCGACGCGGGCTGAGGCGAGCGATGTCGCCAACGCCATTTTTGACGGCACCGACGCCGTCATGCTTTCCGGAGAAACCGCAGCCGGCCAGTATCCGGTCGAAGCGGTAAGGACGATGCACCAAATCGCGCTCCGCACCGAGCAGGCGTTGGAGCATCGCGACATTTTGTCCCAGCGCACGAAAGAGAGCCGAACGACGATCACCGATGCCATCGGCCAATCGGTCGCCCACACAGCGCTCAATTTGGATGTCGCGGCGATCGTGACGCCGACGGTGAGCGGAAAAACGCCGCAGATGGTGGCGAAATACCGCCCGAAAGCCCCGATCATCGCGGTGACATCAAACGAAGCGGTCTCGCGGCGGCTGGCGCTCATTTGGGGCGTGTATACGAAAGAAGCACCGCATGTCAATACAACCGATGAAATGCTCGATGTGGCGGTCGACGCGGCAGTGCGCTCCGGCTTGGTGAAGCACGGCGACTTGGTCGTCATCACGGCCGGCGTGCCGGTCGGCGAAACGGGATCGACGAACTTAATGAAAGTGCACGTCATCAGCGACTTGCTTGCCAAAGGGCAAGGCATCGGCCGCAAGTCGGCATTCGGCAAGGCGGTCGTCGCCAAAACGGCAGAAGAGGCGTGCCGAAAAATGGTAGAGGGCGGCATTTTAGTCACCATCAGCACCGATGCCGATATGATGCCGGCGATCGAAAAAGCGGCGGCGATCATCACCGAGGAAGGCGGGTTGACGAGCCATGCGGCGGTCGTCGGCTTAAGCCTTGGCATTCCGGTCGTCGTCGGGGTGGAAAATGCCACAAGCTTGTTTAAAGATGGGCAAGAGATCACGGTCGATGGCGGCTTTGGCGCCGTCTACCGCGGCCATGCGAGCGTGTTGTAACGGACGTTGCAGCAAAACAGGGTGTCCCAAAAGCAGCGGGACACCCTTTCGCATCGTCCTATATACCCATTAAACATCTTTGTGAAACGAAAGATTGTATTCCTATTATAGAAAGCCGAGCTTTTGAGACAGCTCCCTTCGATTACGTGGCCGGCTTGCCGATAATAAAGCGCCAAAGATCACGAAAAACATTGGCGCTATGGAGCGTGCGGATGATGACAAGCGCGACGGGGCCGGCAATCAAGCCGAGAAAGCCGAGCAGTTTGAAGCCGACGAACAAGGCGATGAGCGTCGCGAGCGGATCGAGGCCGATCGTTGAAGAAAGCACTTTCGGCTCCATGATTTGCCGTTGGACGAGGACGACGACATACAGCACGCCCAATCCGATGGCAAACGGAATGTCGCCGCTAGCCATGGTGTAAATGATCCAAGGAACAAATACAATCCCCGTTCCCAAATATGGCAAAAGATCGACGAACCCGATGATCAATGCGATCGTAATGGCGTAATCGACGCGCAAAATAAGCAAGCCGATCAACACGATGACCGTCGTAATCGAAATGAGCGTCGCCTGCGCTTTGATAAAGCCAAACAGCGCCCGCTTTAAATCAAGAAACACCGTTTTTCCGCTTGTGCGGGCTTTCGTCGGCAGCCATTGCTGCGCCATGCGCATCAGACGGTGCCAGTCTTTGCTGATGAAAAACGTCGCCAACAGCGAAAAAATAAACACGGTCGCGGCATTCGGCAGCCAGGCGAGAAGCTGCGGAATGTTTTGCAGGATGCTCTGGACAAATTCACCAACCGTCGTCCCAATTTTTTTTCCGACGGCTTGAATGTTTTGCATAATCGTATCCTGTTGGGCGGCGCTTAAACTTTTAAACATCCCGGCCAAATCTTTGTAAATCGGGATGATTTGGTCGGCGACGAACGTCTCCATGTACGTGATCAATGCTTGAAATTTTTCCGGCACGACGCGGGCTAAATATTGCGTTCCCGAAACGATTTCGGCAACAAGAAGCGTGACCAAGCCGGCGACCGCGGCAAACAACATGATGAGCGTGACGCTGACCGCGAGCCAGCGCGGCATTTTCGCTTTCCGCTCCAAAGCATCGACGAGCGGGTTGATGATCATCGCGATGAAAAAGGCGATGATGAACGGATACGTCACCGTCGCGATGTAGTACATAGCGATGGCGCCGAGCGCGACAGCGGCGATGACAAGAAAAAAGCGCAAAAAGCGATCAACATAAACTCGGGACAATGTTTCACCTCCAACGACGTTCCATATTGATATATTACACGTTTTCTTACGGGGAAGCAAAAAGACAAGTTTCATAGGAAAGGACGGACGACCGTGAACGAACCGGTGTTGTTTTTATTGTTGTTGCTTGCGCTCGGCTTTCTTGCGAAAAACAAGTCGCTTATTGTCGCCGTCGTTGTGCTGTTGGCCATCAAACTTGTCGGCTTGGATCAAAAAGTGCTGCCGATCATTCAGTCCAAAGGGATCAACTGGGGAGTGACGGTCATTACGATCGCCGTGCTCGCTCCCATCGCTTCTGGGGAGATCGGCTTTCGGCAGCTTGTCGGCTCTCTGCAGTCGTTGTCGGCCTGGGTGGCGCTCGCATCTGGCATTTTTGTCGCCTTGATCGCCAAAAATGGAGTAACGCTCCTTGCCAATGACCCGCATATGACCGCCGCGCTTGCATTCGGCACCATCCTCGCGGTTTCGCTGTTTCATGGGGTGGCGGTTGGTCCATTGATCGGCGCTGGCATTGCCTATACGGTCATCAAAATGGTAGAATATTTTTGATCATCAGGCGGTGTGTGGGATCCTCCGTTTTGAGATGAATCGATTTCCATTTTATTCCTGATCATCATTTCTTTTGACGTGTGACAGCTGACAAAAGTCTGATAATTGTTTATAATAATAAACGTGAGTGAGTTTTCGGCCAAGCATTGTGCAGCTGTTGCGACGGGGCGGTTGTCGCCGGCGTCATGTAAGCACTTTCGCGCGCGCGTTTGTTTTTGCCTCCATTTCGAGCAAGCGCTCATCGGCCATCGGTCGTTATGGCCGGAACTTATGAAGAGAAGGGGAGATTGAACATGACAGTAACCCGTGGGTTAGAGGGAGTTGTGGCCACAACTTCAAGCATCAGTTCGATCATCGATGACACGTTGACGTATGTCGGTTATGACATTGACGATTTAGCCGAAAACGCTTCCTTCGAAGAAGTCGTTTATTTGCTTTGGCATCGCGAACTGCCGACGAAAGAGCAGCTTGGGGAATTAAAGAAACAGTTGGCGGAAAACGCTGAAATTCCAAATGAAATCATTGAACACTTCAAGCTGTATCCGATTGACAAGGTGCATCCGATGGCGGCTTTGCGCACCGCGGTATCGCTTCTCGGCTTGTATGACGAAGAGGCGGATGTGATGACGAAAGAGGCGAATTATCGGAAAGCCATTCGCCTGCAGGCGAAAATCCCGACGATTGTCACCGCCTTCGCCCGCGTGCGCAAAGGGTTGGAACCGGTTGCGCCGCGCAAAGATTTGAGCTTTGCCGCCAATTTCTTGTACATGCTGACCGGCAAAGAACCAGACGACATCGCCACGGAAGCGTTCAACAAGGCGCTCGTGCTGCATGCCGACCACGAGTTGAACGCGTCGACGTTCACGGCGCGCGTCTGCGTAGCCACGCTGTCCGATATTTATTCCGGCATCACGGCGGCGATCGGAGCCTTGAAAGGGCCGCTTCACGGCGGGGCGAACGAAGCGGTGATGAAAATGTTGACGGAAATCGGCACGGTCGACAACGTCGAGCCATACATCCGCAGAAAGCTCGCCAACAAAGAAAAAATTATGGGCTTTGGCCATCGCGTTTACCGAAAAGGCGACCCGCGCGCCAAACATTTGAAAAAAATGTCGGAAAAACTGACGAAGCTCGTCGGCGAGCCGCATTGGTATGAAATGTCGACGAAGATTGAAGAAATCGTCACATCGGAAAAAGCGCTGCCGCCGAACGTTGACTTTTATTCCGCCTCGGTTTACCATTGTTTAGGAATCGATCATGATTTGTTTACGCCGATTTTTGCCGTCAGCCGCACCTCGGGATGGTTGGCTCACATCTTGGAACAATACGACAACAACCGTCTCATCCGTCCGCGCGCTGAGTACACCGGCCCAGGCAAGCGGGCGTACGTGCCGATCGACGAGCGCGGCTAAAACAAGTGGACAAGGCGGTGAAGGCGCGCCTTCACGCCTTTTTATAAAAAAACTGCATTGGGGGTTTTGCTCGTGACGCAAGGAGAAAAAATTACAGTCCAAAATGGTGTGCTCAACGTTCCGAACAACCCGATCATTCCGTTCATCGAGGGGGATGGAACCGGCCCGGACATTTGGGCGGCCGCTTCGCGCGTGCTCGAAGCAGCGGTGGAAAAAGCGTACAAAGGTGAGAAAAAAATCGTCTGGAAGGAAGTGCTCGCTGGTGAAAAAGCGTACAAGCTGACGGGCAGCTGGCTTCCGGATGAAACGCTTGAGACGATCCGCGAATACATAATCGCCATTAAAGGGCCGTTGACGACGCCGGTCGGCGGCGGCATCCGCTCGCTGAACGTAGCGCTCCGCCAAGAGCTCGACCTGTTTGTCTGCTTGCGCCCGGTTCGCTACTTCCCAGGCGTTCCGTCGCCGGTGAAACGCCCGGAAGACACCGATATGGTCATTTTCCGGGAAAACACGGAAGACATCTACGCTGGCATTGAATATGCCAAAGGCACGCCGGAAGTGAAAAAAGTCATCGACTTTTTGCAAAACGAAATGGGCGTGCGCAAAATCCGCTTCCCGGAAACGTCCGGCATCGGCATTAAACCGATTTCCGAACAAGGGACGAAACGGCTTGTGCGCGCGGCGATCAACTACGCGATCGAACACGGCCGCAAGTCGGTGACGCTCGTTCATAAAGGAAACATTATGAAATTCACCGAAGGCGCGTTTAAAAACTGGGGTTATGAATTGGCGGAGGAAGAATTCGCCGACAAAGTGTTCACGTGGGCGCAATACGACCGAATCGTTGAAACGGAAGGCAAGGAAGCGGCGAACAAAGCGCTTGCTGATGCGGAAGCGTCCGGCAAAATCATTATCAAAGATGTCATCGCCGACATCTTCCTGCAACAAATTTTGACGCGTCCGCGCGAATTTGACGTCATCGCGACGATGAACTTAAACGGCGACTACATTTCCGACGCGCTGGCCGCTCAAGTCGGCGGCATCGGCATCGCGCCGGGGGCCAACATCAACTACGAAACCGGCCACGCGATTTTCGAAGCGACGCACGGCACGGCGCCGAAATACGCAGGGCTTGACAAAGTCAACCCGTCGTCCGTCATTCTCTCGGGCGTCATGATGTTTGAGCATCTTGGTTGGAACGAAGCGGCGAAATTGATCATCAAAGCGATGGAGAAAACCATCGCCGCGAAAATCGTCACGTATGACTTCGCCCGCCTGATGGAAGGGGCGACGGAAGTGAAATGCTCCGAATTTGCTGATGCGCTCATCCGCAATATGGACTAACCTTTGAAGGAAAGGGATGGCAAACGATGGCGATGAAACGGAAAAAAATCTCGGTGATCGGCGCCGGATTCACGGGGGCGACGACGGCGTTCCTTTTGGCGCAAAAAGAGCTCGGCGACGTCGTGTTGGTCGATATTCCGCAGCTTGAGAACCCAACGAAAGGGAAGGCGCTCGATATGCTCGAGGCAAGCCCGGTGCTCGGCTTTGACGCGAATATCATCGGCACATCGGATTACGCTGACACAGCCGATTCCGACATCGTCGTCATCACAGCAGGCATCGCCCGCAAGCCGGGCATGAGCCGCGACGATTTGGTGACGACGAACCAAAAAATTATGAAGCAAGTGACGAAGGAAGTCGTCAAATACTCGCCGAACT
This sequence comes from Geobacillus sp. CCR, assembly GCF_052906625.1. Taxonomy (NCBI): domain Bacteria; kingdom Bacillati; phylum Bacillota; class Bacilli; order Caryophanales; family Anoxybacillaceae; genus Geobacillus; species Geobacillus sp. CCR. The sequence goes on from NZ_JBREBQ010000007.1 coordinate 50,603, forward strand.
GCTACATCATCGTCTTGACGAACCCGGTCGATGCGATGACGTATACGGTCTTTAAGGAATCCGGATTCCCGAAAAACCGCGTCATCGGCCAGTCGGGCGTCTTGGATACGGCGCGCTTCCGCACGTTCGTCGCCGAGGAGCTGAACATTTCGGTAAAAGATGTCACTGGGTTTGTTTTAGGCGGCCATGGCGATGACATGGTGCCGCTCGTCCGCTACTCGTACGCCGGCGGCATTCCGCTCGAAAAACTCATTCCGAAAGATCGTTTGGACGCCATCGTTGAGCGGACGCGCAAAGGCGGCGGTGAAATCGTCAACCTGCTCGGCAACGGCAGCGCCTACTACGCACCGGCCGCCTCGCTTGTCGAAATGGTCGAAGCGATTTTGAAAGACCAGCGCCGCATTTTGCCGGCGATCGCCTACCTTGAAGGCGAATACGGCTATGAAGGCATTTATTTGGGCGTGCTGACGATCCTCGGCGGCAACGGCATCGAGAAAGTGATCGAGCTCGAGCTGACCGAAGAGGAAAAAGCGGCGCTCGCCAAATCCGTCGAATCCGTTAAAAATGTCATGCGCATGCTGGAATAGCGGCGAGGCAAAAATTCGGGCATTGCCCCGGATTTTTGCCCACAGTCAATGAAAGCGCTTTCTAGACAACGAAGGGGTGGGAACATGTTGAAAAAACGAAAGCTCGGGAGACGGATCGGGGAAATTCAAGCGGGGGAAAAGCTCGTGTTCCAAGCCGCCATCGAAGACAAAGACTTGCTTCTTTATCTTGGGCTGACGGATGATGCCAATCCGCTCTATATCCAGCATGATTATGCTTCACAGACGCCGTTTGGAAAACCGGTCGTGCCGCCGGTCATGTTGACGGGGATGATCACTTCCGCGGTCTCCAAATATTTGCCGGGCCCGGGCAGCTACATTACGCGGCAGGATCTTCGCTTTCTCCGCCCAGTTTATCATTATGAAACGCTCGAATTTTTGCTCGAAGTCGCCGATGTCGATGAGGCGGGCCATTGCGTGACGTTGTCCGTCATGGCGACGCGCGGTGCGGAGACGGTGCTTGACGGAACGCTGTCTGTCTGCCCGCCGCATACGTTGCCGCGCCTAGACGGGCGGGTGCTCGAGAACTTTTGACCTCATGTTGAAAGCAGTCCCCCACTTCGAAACAAAGGGGGAGTTTCATGCCGCTTTCCGCCAAAGGAAGCCAGCCAAACGCGAGGGGCAGTTTTCCGAGGGCAACCTGTCCGCAGGAAAACGCCCTTTTTTCTTTTTTTGTCCGAATCAAGGCGTCAATTGTGGTATCATAAAGGCAGAAACCATTGGACGGGATGGAGGAGCGGCATGGGACGAAAAATTTTAGTTGTCGATGACGAACAGCCGATTGTGACTCTGTTGTCGTACAATTTGGAGAAAGCCGGATTTCACGTCGTGACCGCTCACGATGGCGAAGAGGCGCTCGTGAAAGTAGCGTCCGAGCAGCCGGCGCTCATTATTTTGGACTTGATGCTGCCGAAGCTTGACGGCGTTGATGTGTGCAAGCGGCTTCGCCAGCAGCAAATCATGACGCCGATTTTAATGTTGACGGCTCGCGATGATGAATTTGACAAAGTGCTTGGTCTTGAGCTTGGCGCCGACGACTATATGACAAAGCCGTTCAGCCCGCGCGAAGTCATTGCCCGCGTCAAGGCGATTTTGCGCCGCACGGAGATCGTTCAGCCGGCGGCTGAATCGAGCGAGCGGCTTGTTGTTGGCGAGCTGGAAATTTTTCCGGAACGCTATGAAGCAACGATCGACGGCAAGCCGCTTGAGCTGACGCCGAAAGAGTTTGAGTTGCTCCTTTATTTGGCTCGCCATAAAGGGCGGGTGTTGACGCGCGACCAGCTGCTCAGCGCCGTGTGGAACTACGAGTTTGCCGGCGATACACGCATTGTCGACGTCCATATCAGCCACTTGCGCGAGAAGATCGAAACCGATACGAAAAAACCGATGTACATTAAAACGGTGCGCGGCCTTGGCTACAAGTTGGAGGAACCGAAGCGGCATGAATAGCTTCCGCACCCGCCTTTTGTTTTGGCTCGTGACGCTCATCGCCACGGTGTTGATCGCCCTCGGGCTTTTGCTCGGGCAATTGCTGAAAGATTTTTACGCCGAGACGATGAACAAACGGATGGAAAAAGAGGCCCAAGCGCTTGCGATTTTGCTTGAAAATGAACCGCTCGAGCAAATCCGCGCCGATTTGCAGGAAATGGGGAATGAACTGTCGTCCCGCATCACCGTGCTCGATAAAGAAGAACGGGTGCGGTTTGACAGCGGTCGCGTCGCAGCGATCAGCGACAAAGACCATGAGCGCATCGTCCGCGCGATTTTGCGCAAAAAGCAGTTTCCCCGCTTTTCCGTGATTGAAAAAACAAACGATGTCTATTACTACATCGTCCCGTACGAGCGCGGTGAACGGAGCGGGTACGTCGTTTTAAGCACACCGACGAGCTCACTCCAAAAAGTAAACGAGCAAATTTGGGGCGTGCTCACGAGCAGCCTCGGGATGGCGCTCGTTGTCATCATCGCCCTCGTCTGGAAAATCGCCAATCAATATATGAAGCCGATTGAAGAAGCGACGAAAGTGGCGTTTGAGCTGGAAAAAGGCAATTACGCCGCCCGTGTGCCCGATGGTGAATATAACGAGGCCGGGATGCTTGTGCGCTCGATCAACCGGCTGGCCCGCCATTTGCAGGAGATGAGCAGGGCGCGGGAAATTCAGACCGATCGGCTTCACACGCTCATTGAAAACGTCGGCAGCGGCCTGTTGTTTATTGACCACCGCGGACATATTTCTCTCATCAATCGGGCGTTCCAGACTCAGTTTCATCTCGATCCGTCGGATTGTTTGTACCGTCCGTACGCCGATGTGCTGCCGCATGGCGACATCGTCCGGTTTATCGATGATATTTTCATCACCGAGACGACGATGCGCCGGCATATGCGGCTGACGATTGGCATCGAGCGGAAACATTTCGATGTATACGGGGCTCCCATCATTGGCACGAACGCCGAATGGAAAGGGATTGTCGTCGTGTTTCATGACATTACGGAGCTGAAGCGCCTTGAGCAAATCCGCAAAGACTTTGTCGCCAACGTTTCGCACGAGTTGAAAACGCCGGTGACGTCCATCAAAGGATTCGCCGAAACGCTATTGGATGGCGCTATGAAGGATGAAGCGGCGCTCGAACATTTTTTGACCATCATCTTAAAAGAAAGCGAACGGCTGCAAACGCTCGTTGAGGAACTGTTGGACTTGTCGAAAATCGAGCAGCACGGATTTCAGCTGCAGCTCGAAGACGTGGATATCGCTCAAGTCATCGCCGAAGCGGCTGCTGTGTTTCGCCAAAAAGCGGCGGAAAAACAAATTGATTTGCATATCGAATCGCCATCCGGGCTTGTCATCCGCGGTGACAGAAATCGGATGAAGCAAATTTTGCTGAACTTGCTCGCCAACGCCATCACGTATACGCCGGAGCACGGACGGGTCGCTGTCGAGGCGGAAGAGACGGAGAAAGAAGTGCTGATCCATGTGAAAGACACCGGAATCGGCATTGAGGAAAAGGAAATCCCGCGCATTTTTGAGCGTTTTTACCGCGTCGACAAGGCGCGCAGCCGCGATTCCGGCGGAACGGGGTTGGGCCTGGCGATTGTGAAACATTTGGTTGAGGCTCACCATGGATATATTACCGTAGCGAGCAAAGTGGGGCGCGGCACCGTGTTCACGATCCATTTTCCAAAGCCGGGGCGGTAGCCGGCTTCTTTTGATCATCTCCAACTGAGAAGCCTCCCATTTTTCAGCGTGAGCGTAAGCAGGGGATGAATCGGCGCCTCCCATCATGGTGGGAGAGCGTTCAAGGCAAGCCGCAGGCATGGTACAATAGGACAAGGAAGCATCCGAGGAGGGATGAGATTGAAAAAAAAGCTTGTTTTAATCGACGGCAGCAGCGTGGCGTACCGCGCCTTTTTTGCCTTGCCGCTTTTGCATAACGACAAAGGCATCCATACGAACGCCGTCTACGGGTTTACGATGATGTTGAATAAAATTTTGGCGGAAGAAGAGCCAACTCATATGCTTGTCGCGTTTGACGCCGGGAAAACGACGTTCCGGCATGAAGCGTTTCAAGAGTATAAAGGTGGGCGCCAGCAGACGCCACCGGAGCTGTCGGAGCAGTTTCCGCTGTTGCGCGAGCTGCTGAGGGCATATCGCATCCCCGCCTATGAACTCGAGAACTACGAAGCGGACGATATTATCGGAACGCTTGCCGCCCGCGCTGAGCAGGAAGGGTTTGAGGTGAAAGTCATTTCCGGCGACCGCGATCTGACCCAGCTCGCCTCCCCCCATGTGACGGTGGACATTACGAAAAAAGGGATTACCGATATCGAACCATACACGCCGGAGACGGTCCGCGAAAAATACGGCTTAACTCCGGAACAAATCGTTGATTTGAAAGGATTGATGGGCGACAAATCGGACAACATCCCCGGAGTGCCGGGCATCGGGGAAAAGACGGCGGTCAAGCTGCTCAGGCAATTCGGCACGGTCGAAAATGTGCTTGCCTCCATTGACGAGATCAAAGGCGAAAAGTTGAAAGAAACGCTGCGCCAACACCGGGAGATGGCGCTGTTAAGCAAAAAGCTCGCCGCCATTCGCCGCGACGCCCCGGTCGAGCTCTCGCTTGATGACATCGTCTATCAAGGGGAAGACCGGGAGAAAGTGGTCGCTTTATTTAAAGAGCTTGGGTTTCAATCGTTTTTAGAGAAAATGGAATCGCCGTCATCAGAAGAGGAAAAACCGCTTGCCAAGATGGCATTTACGCTTGCTGACCGCGTGACGGAGGAGATGCTTGCCGACAAGGCGGCGCTTGTCGTTGAAGTGGTCGAGGAAAATTATCATGATGCGCCGATCGTCGGCATCGCTGTGGTCAACGAACATGGACGGTTTTTCCTGCGCCCGGAGACGGCGCTTGCCGATCCGCAGTTTGTCGCCTGGCTTGGTGATGAAACGAAGAAAAAAAGCATGTTTGACTCAAAGCGCGCGGCAGTCGCCTTGAAATGGAAAGGAATTGAGCTATGCGGCGTTTCCTTTGATTTATTGCTGGCCGCCTATTTGCTTGATCCGGCGCAAGGTGTTGATGATGTAGCTGCCGCAGCCAAAATGAAGCAATACGAAGCGGTGCGCCCGGATGAAGCGGTGTATGGCAAAGGGGCGAAGCGGGCCGTGCCGGATGAGCCAGTGCTAGCCGAGCATCTCGTCCGCAAGGCGGCGGCGATTTGGGAGCTCGAACGGCCGTTTTTGGATGAGCTGCGCCGCAACGAACAAGATCGGTTGCTCGTCGAGCTCGAGCAGCCGTTGTCTTCGATTTTGGCGGAAATGGAATTTGCCGGAGTGAAAGTGGATACGAAGCGGCTCGAACAGATGGGCAAAGAGCTCGCCGAGCAGCTCGGCACGGTCGAGCAGCGCATTTATGAGCTCGCCGGCCAAGAATTCAACATCAATTCACCGAAACAGCTCGGCGTCATTTTATTTGAAAAACTGCAGCTGCCCGTCTTGAAAAAAACGAAAACCGGCTACTCCACTTCGGCGGATGTGCTTGAAAAACTTGCGCCTTATCACGAGATCGTGGAAAACATTTTGCATTACCGCCAGCTTGGCAAGTTGCAGTCGACGTATATTGAAGGATTGCTGAAAGTCGTGCGACCCGATACAAAGAAGGTGCATACGATTTTCAATCAGGCGTTGACGCAAACCGGACGGCTCAGCTCGACGGAGCCGAACTTGCAAAACATTCCGATTCGGCTTGAGGAAGGACGGAAAATCCGCCAAGCGTTCGTGCCGTCGGAGTCTGATTGGCTCATTTTCGCCGCCGACTACTCACAAATTGAGTTGCGCGTCCTCGCCCATATTGCGGAAGATGACAATTTAATGGAAGCGTTCCGCCGCGATTTGGATATCCATACGAAAACAGCGATGGACATTTTCCAAGTGAGCGAGGACGAAGTGACGCCCAACATGCGCCGTCAGGCGAAGGCGGTCAACTTTGGGATCGTTTACGGGATCAGTGATTACGGCTTGGCGCAAAACTTAAATATTTCGCGCAAAGAGGCGGCTGAATTCATCGAGCGCTACTTCGAAAGCTTCCCTGGCGTGAAGCGGTATATGGAAAACATTGTGCAAGAAGCAAAACAGAAAGGGTATGTGACGACGCTGCTGCATCGGCGCCGCTATTTGCCGGATATCACGAGCCGCAACTTCAACGTCCGCAGCTTTGCTGAACGGATGGCGATGAACACGCCGATTCAAGGGAGCGCCGCTGACATTATTAAAAAGGCGATGATCGATCTGAACGCCAGACTGAAGGAAGAGCGGCTGCAAGCGCGCCTTTTGCTGCAGGTGCATGACGAGCTCATTTTGGAGGCGCCGAAAGAAGAGATGGAGCGGCTGTGCCGGCTCGTTCCGGAAGTGATGGAGCAAGCGGTCACACTTCGCGTGCCGCTCAAAGTCGATTACCATTACGGCTCGACATGGTATGACGCGAAATAAAAAGGAGTCTTGGTGTGGATCGCCGGCACCCCTAAAAGGCCGGTGATTTAAGGGGAAATACTGCTCTCCAACAGTGTTTCTCAAATTGAAAAACCTTGCAACACCATCACTTCATTCCTTGTGATTTCTCATAAATCAAGCGAATCCATTGTTTTTCATCAGCCTTCTAAGAAGGCCTGTGATGGAATGAAAAAGCAGTTTCACAACGACTCTTCTCCAGTTGAGAAGCCTTGGGACATCGAGTCGTCCTTCTCAACCAACATGACCGATTTTGCGAAAATCAGCGTTTCTCACCGGCCTTCTAGGCAGAATCTTTCGGTGCGACGATTCTCGGCTGCAACTCGATGAATTGGAGCGAAACAGCTGCCGCCCCATGGAGAATCTTTCTCTCGGCGGATGAACCGGCGTCAATGCGAAAGCGTCGGCGGGAACGATGCAGGAAAACGGAGGAAAGGGGGGATCGCCATGCCGGAATTGCCGGAGGTGGAAACGATCCGTCGTACGCTTTTGCCGCTTATTGTCGGAAAAACGATTGAGGATGTGCGCATCTTTTGGCCGAACATCATCCGACATCCGCGAGACCCCGAGGAGTTTGCGGCAAGAATGATCGGACAGACGGTGCGTGGTTTGGAACGGAGAGGGAAGTTTTTGAAATTCCTGCTCGACCGCGATGCACTCATTTCCCATTTGCGCATGGAAGGGCGCTACGCCGTTGCTTCTGCCCTCGAGCCGCTCGAACCGCATACGCACGTCGTGTTTTGCTTCACGGACGGCAGCGAACTCCGTTACCGCGACGTGCGCAAGTTCGGAACGATGCACGTTTATGCCAAAGAAGAAGCTGACCGTCGGCCGCCGCTTGCTGAGCTTGGGCCGGAGCCGCTTTCCCCGGCGTTTTCCCCAGCTGTATTGGCGGAGCGGGCGGTGAAAACGAAACGGTCGGTCAAAGCGTTGCTCCTTGATCAGACGGTCGTGGCTGGGTTTGGCAATATTTATGTCGACGAATCGCTGTTTCGCGCCGGCATTCTTCCCGGCCGGCCGGCCGCCTCTCTCTCCAGCAAAGAGATCGAGCGCCTGCATGAGGAAATGGTGGCGACGATCGGCGAGGCGGTCATGAAAGGGGGAAGCACGGTGCGCACGTATGTGAACACGCAAGGGGAAGCGGGTGCGTTTCAGCATAGCTTGTTCGTCTACGGACGCAAAGGAGAGCCATGCAAACGATGCGGCACGCCGATTGAAAAAACGGTCGTCGCCGGCCGCGGCACGCATTATTGCCCGCGCTGCCAGCGCTAGGCGGCGTGTAAAAAGGAGAGAGGTTCCATGACGTTGACGATCGGATTGACCGGCGGGATCGCCAGCGGCAAAAGCACGGTGAGCGCGATGATGCGCGAGCTCGGCCTTCCGGTCATTGATGCTGACGAAGCGGCGCGCGCCGTCGTCCGACCGGGGGAAGACGCCTACCGTCAGATTGTCGCCGCCTTCGGTCCGGGCATTTTGCAGACAAATGGAGAGATCGATCGGGCGAAACTCGGGGCGATCGTGTTCAACGACGAAGAAGAACGGAAAAAGCTAAACGCCATCGTTCACCCGGCGGTGCGTCAGAAAATGCTCGCGGAGAAAGAAGCGCTCGTCCGTTCCGGGGCGAAAACGGTCGTATTGGACATTCCGCTTTTATTTGAAAGCGGATTGACATCCTGGGTCGATAAAGTACTTGTCGTGTATGTTGACGATGACATCCAGCTTCGCCGGCTGATGGAGCGGAACGGGTTCACTGAGGAAGAAGCGCGCGCCCGCATTCGCGCTCAATGGCCGCTGGCGGAAAAAATGAAGCGGGCCGACGCGGTCATCAACAATAACGGAACGAGGGAAGAGACACGCCGTCAGCTGTTGGCTATTTTGAAACAATGGGACGCCTTGGAAAAATAGGCGTCTTTTTTGTTCGCTTTCAGTCATTTTGTTCTCCACATTTCCTAAAAATATGATATACTATTTATACGAATATAAGAAAATAGTATAACATATATGAGAGGAGAACAAAGTGAATGAAGGCGAAAGTGGCGATTAACGGTTTCGGACGAATCGGACGGATGGTGTTCCGGCGCGCCATCAATTCCTCTGACCTCGACATTGTGGCGGTGAACGCCAGCTATCCGCCGGAAACGTTAGCCCATTTAGTGAAATATGACTCAAACCACGGTAAATTTGACGGTGAGGTCATCGCCTTGGAAGACGGCCTGCTCGTCAACGGCAAAAAAGTGAGGCTGTTAAACTCGCGCGACCCGAAACAGCTGCCGTGGAAAGAGCTTGATATCGATATTGTGATTGAAGCGACCGGAAAATTCAACGACCGCGAAAAGGCGAGCCTTCACCTTGAGGCAGGGGCGAAGCGCGTCATTTTAACCGCCCCGGGCAAAAATGAAGATGTGACGATCGTTGTTGGCGTCAACGAGCATATGCTTGACATCGACCGCCATTTCATCATTTCGAACGCCTCGTGTACGACAAACTGTTTGGCTCCGGTCGTCAAAGTGCTCGATGAAGCGTTTGGGATTGAAAACGGCCTGATGACGACAGTTCACGCGTATACGAACGACCAAAAAAACATCGACAACCCGCATAAAGATTTGCGCCGCGCCCGCTCATGCGCGCAGTCGATCATCCCGACGACAACGGGAGCGGCGAAAGCGCTTGGCCTAGTGCTGCCGCATTTAAAAGGGAAGCTTCATGGCATGGCGCTCCGCGTCCCGACGCCGAACGTCTCGCTCGTCGACTTGGTCGTCGACTTGAAGCGCGATGTGACGGTTGATGAGGTGAACGAGGCGCTGATCCGCGCTGCCAACGGCCCATTGAAAGGCATCTTGGATTTCACGATGGAGCCGCTTGTCTCGATCGATTTCAATACGAATCCGCATTCTGCGATTATCGACGGCCTGTCGACGATGGTGATGGAAGGGCGAAAAGTGAAAGTGCTCGCTTGGTATGACAATGAATGGGGCTATTCGTGCCGCGTCGTTGATTTAGCCCATCTTGTCGCGGCCAAAATGAATGAGCGTCTCAGCGTCAATGCGTAACAGCGGTTCGATGTGAAGCGCGCCGCCTGCGCTATGGCTTTTGCGATCCGCACAAACGGATCGGGCCACGGTGCGGGCGTGGGCGCTTTTTCTCTTTTTTATGCAAAAAAATTAAAAAAGCCTGTTGCAAAAACCCCCTAAACAAAGTATACTATGTCTCGTGAACTTCTTAACGGCAAGGGTAATGTGACTACTTAAAGGGTTAGGACCTCTTAGGACTAACTTTCCCCCGTGGTAGTTATACATGCCATTTTGCAACTCACCTTCTGTTTTTTTATTTGTTTGAGAAAATTGGTTAAAGGGGGATTCTTTTCATGGACACGATGGGTCGTCACGTTATCTCGGAACTTTGGGGATGCGACTTTGACAAACTGAATGATATTGATTTTATTGAAAAAACGTTCGTTGACGCCGCGTTAAAGTCGGGAGCGGAGATTCGCGAAGTGGCGTTCCATAAATTCGCTCCGCAAGGCGTAAGCGGGGTCGTCATTATTTCGGAATCGCATTTGACGATTCACACCTTTCCCGAACACGGCTATGCGAGCATTGATGTGTATACATGCGGCCATTTAGACCCGACGATTGCCGCCGATTACATTGCCGAAATGCTGGGCGCGCAAACGCGGGAAACGATTGAACTTCCGCGCGGCATGCGCCCGATCGAAGTGAAAAAGGCGCAGGCGCTGTAATTGGATAATGATAAACCGAAAGGAGCGTAAGCGAAACGCTCCTTTTTTTGCGCCCTCGGCGGTACAACAGCGGCGAAAATCATGGTATGATGGAAGAAAAAGAATGACTAGGGAGACGTGGCAATGAGCATGTGGAAAACACTCAAATACGCCTTCACAAACCATTGTGAAACGCGGGAAAATCATGAAGATGAAGAGCTAAGAAGCCATTATTACAAAGCGACGAACCGCGCCGTCATCGATGCGGTCAAGGAGCTGCTCTCGTCGCTGCCCGGCGCCGAGCTCGTTTCTGTTTCCGAAGAGCGCGGCGAAATTTGTGCGCAAACAAAGCGCGGCAAAAAGTTGTTCATCGTCGCTACCGTCATTTCCGTGCGGCCGTTTGAAACGGCGGTCGACTTTTCCGCGACGACGGAGACGAAGCTATTGCCGTTTGATTTTGGGCATAGCCGGGCGGTCATTCTCGATTTGTATCGGAAGCTCGACGCCCGCCTGCCCTATATCGGTTCCGGACTGAACAGCTAACTATATCTTGTCTGCTTTCGTCCATTCCGGTATGATAGAAAATAAGAAGATCAACGGAGTGGATGTTATGCGATGTCCTTCATGCCATCATCAAGGCACGCGCGTGCTTGACTCGCGCCCGGTTGAAGAGGGTCGTTCGATCCGCCGCCGGCGGGAGTGCGAACAGTGCCATTATCGGTTTACGACGTTTGAGCGGATCGAGGAGCCGCCGCTGATTGTTGTGAAAAAAGAGGGAACGCGCGAAGAATTCAGCCGGGAGAAAATTTTGCGCGGCTTGATCAAAGCGTGCGAGAAGCGGCCGGTGGCGCTCGAGGAGCTTGAAAAAGTGACGCAGGAAATTGAGCGCGAACTGCGCAATCAAGGCGTCTCGGAAGTGAAAAGCGAAACGATCGGCGAAATGGTGATGGAGCGCCTGTCACACATCGATGAGGTCGCCTATGTCCGCTTCGCTTCCGTCTATCGGCAGTTTAAAGATATTAATGTGTTCATTGAAGAACTGAAAGAGCTGATCAAAAAAGGGCAACGGTAAAAAGGGCTTTGGCGTTAGGCGGCAAGCCCTTTTTTCAACGTCTTTTCGGCAGGAAAGGGGAGAGCCGGTTTGAAACGAATACGGCGGAATGGAAGGTCGGAGCGATGCAGCACCATTGGAAAGAGCTGATTGCTGTCGACCGTTATACCGTGCAAAGCCGTGGGGTGTTGCAAGAGGTGGACCGTAAAGTGCTGACGCTGCTTTACCAGCCGCTCATCGGCTGCCGGGCGTTGGCGCTTTATATGACGCTTTGGGGGGAGCTTGAGCTGCTTGACGGCCAGGAAGCGACCCATCATCGGCTTATGGCGCTCATGCAGTGCGGACTGCCGGACATTTACAGCGAACGGTTGAAACTCGAAGGAATCGGGCTGCTCGACACATACGTCCACGCTCCAGAGGCGGATGAACCGAAGCTGTTTCTTTATGAGCTGCGTCCGCCGCTGGCGCCAGACCAGTTTTTCCGCGACGAGATGTTGAGCGTTTTTTTGCACCGGCAAGTCGGCCGCCACTTGTTTATCCAGCTGAGCAACTTTTTTGCCCGTCCGTCCATTGATGAAACGAAATTCACCCAGGTGACGCGGTCGTTTTCCGACGTGTTTTCGGCCGTGCCCGCTGAACAAATCGTCGCCGGCCTCAGCGAAGAAGCCGGGCCCGAGCTGCTTGAAGGGAAGGATCACATCAGGCGGGATGAGGCGTCGTATGTGCTCGATGATGATGTATTCGACTTTGAGCTGTTTTTTGCCGGCCTGTCCAAGCAGCTTGTGCCGCGCCGGGCTGTGACAGCGAAAGTGAAGGAAGCGATTAAAAAGCTGGCGTTTTTATACGGCATTCCGCCGCTTGAGATGCAAAAACTGGTCCTTGGCGTCATCGATCCGGCCTATCATATCGATATTGACGCGTTGCGCCGGGCGGCGCGCGAATGGTATGAGCTCGAACATGGCGGTGTCGAGCCGCGCCTCGTCGAACGAGTGCAGCCGCTCGCCTACCGGACGATGGAAAACATCGAACCGCGCACAAAAGAGGAGCAACTAATGAAACAGCTGGAAACAATTTCCCCGCGCCAGCTGCTGAAAGAGATTTCAGGCGGCGCTGAGCCGTCGCTTGCTGATTTGCAGTTGATCGAAGACATTATGTTCCAGCAGCAGCTGCTCCCCGGAGTTGTCAACGTGCTCATTTATTATGTCATGCTCCGGACGAATATGAAGCTGTCGAAAAAATACGTAGAAAAAATCGCCAGCCATTGGGCGCGCAAAAAGGTGAAAACCGTGAAGGAAGCAATGGAACTGGCGAAAGAAGAGGCGAAAACATACCAAAACTGGGCGAACGAAAAGGAAAAAGGGACGCGGACGGTGCGCAAAGTCGTGCGCACGGAAATCGTCCCGGACTGGCTGAACATGGATTACAGCCAGCCGGATGATGATGATTTTGACGTCGAACAGGCGCGCAAAGAGCTTGAGGAACGGCTGAAAAAATACCGTGATGAATCATAGAGGGAAAAGCCATGGAACGAGTAAACCACCTGTTGCAGCGGTTGCTTGGCAATCAACGGTTTAAACAACGCTACGAACAAATGAAACGCTACATTTTGGAGCATCCGGACGTGCAGCCGTTTTTGCGGGCGCACGAACGGCAATTGTCGGCCGATGCGGTTGACCGCAGCTTGATGAAGCTGTATGAGTTCATCGAGCAGCACGGGAATTGCCGCCAATGTCCGGGCCTTGAGCGATGCAACAACATGCTGCCGGGGTACCATCCAAATTTGGTGGTCAACGGTGGAAGGATCGACGTTGAGTACGACCGCTGCCCCAAAAAAGTGCAGCATGACGAGCGAAAACGGCAAGAGTCGCTCATTCAAAGCATGTTCATGCCGCGCGAAATCTTGCGTGCTTCGCTCTCTGACGTCGATCTCAATGACGATGGGCGGATCAAAGCGATCCGATTTGCCGAGCGGTTTGTGGCGGAATACGAGCCAGGGAAAAAAATGAAAGGCTTGTATTTGCACGGATCGTTTGGGGTGGGCAAAACGTATTTGCTCGCCGCGATCGCCAACGAGCTGGCGAAGCGAAACGTTTCGTCGCTGATCGTCTACGTGCCCGAGCTGTTTCGTGAGATGAAACATTCGCTTCAAGACCAGACGATGAACGAAAAGCTTGATTATATCAAAAAAGTGCCGGTGCTGATGCTCGATGACCTTGGGGCGGAGGCGATGTCAAGCTGGGTGCGCGATGATGTATTTGGCCCGATCTTGCAATACCGGATGTTTGAAAACTTGCCGACGTTTTTCACGTCGAACTTTGATATGCAGCAGCTCGCCCATCATTTGACGTATTCGCAGCGCGGCGAAGAAGAGAAGGTGAAGGCGGCGCGCATTATGGAGCGAATCCGCTATTTGGCCTATCCGATTGAAATCACTGGACCGAACCGCCGTGAGCAAAATATATAAAGGCGATTTGAAACGTTGCCGTTTGCACAGGCATGTTGATTAACCCATAAAAACTAGTTGAGCAGGTTCTGTTTCTAGCTTTTCTGCCGTAGTCGGCAAGCGGTTCGTTTGCCGACTGGGGCTGACCCAAAAGGGTAATTTCCCTTAAACAAAACACAACATATTTGTTTTATGCCTGTATACGGTAATAAGAAAGGGTGTCCCGATCCTTTTGGGGCACCCTCTCCTCGAACAATGAACGCCGCTAAGCTTTGTGGTTTTTTAGTCTAAACAGCCCGTTGTCCCCATATATATAAACCAAGCATTCCTTTCGGGCTAAAGGGGGGACAGCGGGTGATCGAAATCCATTTTGACGAGGCAAGCGAGGCGGAAAAATTGGTTGGGCTGCTAGATCACCGGCAACCGGATGACGGTCCGCTGTTTCATGCCGCTTATGACGGGAACAAAACCGTGGCGGTTTACATACAGGGCGAGGAGAAGCGTGTGCTTGAGGAGCATATCATCCCAGCGATGACGGCGTTTATGCAGGAGGTGATGGAAGACCGGCTGCTGCTATCCATCATTGCCAATGTTTTTTATTTCCGCGACGTCGAAGAACAGCAGCAAATTTTGGCCCTCGCTCATTCGTTTTTGGACGGCGAGCGGAGCGATTACCGGAAAAGCGCGGCGTTTGCCGCCTCGCGCACCGTGATGTTGCGCGACGCTTTTGCCTCCTTTTTGCGCGACGGCTTGTCATTTTCGTTTTCTTCGTTCGTTACGTTCCGGTTAAAGCCGTATATGGAGCGCCTCCAACATTATGTCGAGCTGGCGATTGATGAATACAAGCTGGAGCAGGAGTATCAAAATTTTGTGCAAATGCTGCGCGACTGCCTGGCTGGCCGGACGCCGCAATGGCCGCGCCTGTATTTGGTGCACGATCCGCCGCACTTCGTATTTTACGACAGCGAGCGGCGGGAGCTGTCGGCGGCGGAAGTGAGACAGTTGATCGACCGCCATCTCGTCTTCAGCCAGCCGATGTATATTGATGCATCGGTGCTCGCTCCGCTTGTCTCGCTCGCTCCGGCGGAAATTGAGCTGTACACCGATCATCCGGATGACGGCATGGTGCAGACACTGCAAAACGTGTTTCAAGAACGGCTGATCGTCTGCCGCCGCGCCGATTTTTCCCGCTTGTTTGCCGCCAACGCTGGAAATGGGGGAGAAGCTTGATTTTTCCTGCTGTTTTCGCTATAATGTCGTCATGAATATGGATGAATACAAGCGATGACGAGGACATGGGTGCATTTTTACGGTTTCCAGAGAGGGAAGGCAGCGGCTGGAACCTTCCTAACACGAAAAATGCGCTTACCCCCTCAGAGCTGCGGCAGCGAACGCAACGCCCAGTAGTTGCCGCCGGTGGACGACCGTTATTCTTGTTGAGCCATGGCATGGCGAGGCGCTGCCATGGGAAGAAGGGTGGAACCACGATGAAAACTCGTCCCTTTAGGAGGGAGGAGTTTTTTTATTTTTCCATTTTCATCATCATGACAAAGGAGTGATTGCCGATGCCAGACGTCATTCGCATCACGTTCCCAGATGGGGCGGAAAAGGAGTTTCCGAAGGGGACGACGACGGAAGACATCGCTGCCTCGATCAGCCCGGGGCTGAAGAAAAAAGCGATCGCCGGCAAACTGAACGGCCGGTTCGTTGATTTGCGCACGCCGCTTCACGAAGATGGCGAGCTTGTCATCATTACCCAAGACATGCCGGAGGCGCTTGACATTTTGCGCCATAGCACCGCCCACTTAATGGCGCAGGCGATCAAGCGGATGTATGGCAACGTCAAGCTCGGCGTCGGTCCGGTCATTGAAAACGGCTTTTACTATGATATCGACATGGAGCATAAGCTGACGCCAGACGACCTCCCGAAAATCGAAGCGGAAATGCGCAAGATTGTCAAAGAAAATTTGGACATCGTCCGCAAAGAAGTGAGCC
Organism: Geobacillus sp. CCR; assembly: GCF_052906625.1. Classification (NCBI taxonomy): domain Bacteria; kingdom Bacillati; phylum Bacillota; class Bacilli; order Caryophanales; family Anoxybacillaceae; genus Geobacillus; species Geobacillus sp. CCR. The sequence continues at coordinate 66,413 of NZ_JBREBQ010000007.1, forward strand.
GCGAAGAAGCCATCCGGCTGTATGAAGAAATCGGCGATGAGTTGAAGCTCGAGTTGATCGCCGATATTCCGGAAGGCGAGCCGATTTCGATTTATGAGCAAGGCGAGTTTTTCGACCTTTGCCGCGGTGTGCACGTGCCGTCGACTGGAAAAATCAAAGAGTTCAAGCTGCTCAGCATCTCGGGGGCCTACTGGCGCGGCGACAGCAACAACAAAATGCTGCAGCGCATCTACGGCACGGCCTTTTTCAAAAAGGAAGACTTGGATCGTTATTTGCGCCTGCTTGAAGAAGCGAAAGAGCGCGACCACCGGAAGCTCGGCAAAGAGCTTGAGCTGTTTACGACATCGCAACAAGTCGGACAAGGCTTGCCGCTATGGCTGCCGAAAGGAGCGACGATCCGCCGCATTATCGAACGGTACATCGTCGACAAAGAAGTGGCGCTCGGATACGATCATGTCTACACACCGGTGCTCGGCAGCGTCGAGCTGTACAAGACATCGGGCCATTGGGACCATTACAAAGAAAACATGTTCCCGCCGATGGAGATGGACAACGAAGAACTTGTGCTTCGTCCGATGAACTGCCCGCACCATATGATGATTTACAAAAGCAAGCTGCACAGCTACCGCGAGCTGCCGATCCGCATCGCCGAGCTCGGCACGATGCACCGCTATGAAATGTCTGGAGCGCTTACCGGCCTGCAGCGCGTCCGCGGCATGACGCTCAACGACGCCCACATTTTCGTGCGCCCGGACCAAATCAAAGACGAGTTCAAGCGCGTCGTCAACTTGATTTTGGAAGTCTATAAGGATTTCGGCATTGAGGAATACTCGTTCCGCTTGTCTTACCGCGATCCGCATGACAAAGAAAAATATTATGATGACGATGAAATGTGGGAAAAAGCGCAACGCATGCTGCGGGAAGCCATGGACGAGCTCGGCCTCGATTACTACGAAGCGGAAGGGGAAGCGGCGTTTTACGGGCCGAAGCTCGATGTGCAAGTGCGCACGGCGCTTGGCAAAGACGAGACGCTCTCGACGGTGCAGCTTGACTTCCTGTTGCCCGAGCGCTTTGATTTGACATACATTGGCGAGGATGGGAAGCCGCATCGTCCGGTCGTCATCCATCGCGGCGTCGTCTCGACGATGGAGCGGTTTGTCGCGTTCCTCATCGAGGAGTATAAAGGCGCGTTTCCGACATGGCTCGCCCCGGTTCAAGTCAAAGTGATCCCCGTGTCGCCGGAGGCGCATCTCGATTACGCGTATGACGTGCAACGGACGCTGAAAGAACGCGGCTTCCGCGTCGAAGTCGACGAGCGCGACGAAAAAATCGGCTATAAAATCCGCGAAGCGCAAATGCAAAAAATCCCGTACATGCTCGTTGTCGGCGATAAAGAAGTGTCTGAGCGAGCGGTCAACGTCCGCCGCTATGGAGAAAAAGAAAGCCGGACGATGGGGCTTGACGAGTTTATGGCCTTGCTCGCTGACGATGTGCGGGAAAAACGGACAAGATTAGGGAAAGCGCAATAAACCGTTGACAGGCGACATAAACGTTCAAGCGCTACAAGGAAGCAACGGTGGCGATGGCCCATGTCATGGGCGGTTTTTCAAAGAAATGGCGGCGTGAACAAGATTTTCTCTTGCCAATTGAATGTTGATCCGCTATAATAAAGGACGTTGTGTTTATCAAGATCCGCTCCTTGACATGCCATCGCCAAGGTGGTATAGTGTATAAAGTGGAATGATTGCTTGTTTGTAACAAAAGCAGAAGCACCCCGCTTCTCACCTGACCGACGCCAAGACGGCTGTTGGCAGGTTGTTACGGTTCGTCAATGCGAGTGTAAGGACGTACTGCGCGGGTGCTTTGTGCATCTGCGCTTTTTTTTGGGCTGGAAGTGGGGCTCTGCTGGCAAACAAGCCAGTCGGAAAAAACCTTGGAGGTGGCTCATTATTAGCAAAGATTTTATTATCAACGAACAAATTCGTGCCCGTGAAGTGCGCTTGATCGACCAAAACGGCGAACAGCTTGGCATCAAGTCGAAGCAGGAGGCGCTTGAGATTGCGGCAAGACGCAACTTGGATCTTGTGCTTGTCGCGCCGAACGCCAAACCGCCCGTTTGCCGCATCATGGACTACGGCAAATTCCGCTTCGAGCAGCAGAAGAAAGAGAAAGAAGCGCGCAAAAAACAAAAAGTGATCAACGTCAAAGAGGTGCGCCTCAGCCCGACGATCGAGGAGCATGACTTCAACACGAAGCTGCGCAATGCGCGCAAGTTTTTGGAAAAAGGCGATAAAGTGAAGGCGACGATCCGCTTTAAAGGTCGGGCGATCACCCATAAAGAAATTGGGCAGCGCGTCCTTGACCGCTTCTCGGAAGCGTGCGCCGACATTGCCGTTGTCGAAACGGCGCCGAAAATGGACGGGCGCAACATGTTTTTAGTGCTCGCACCGAAAAACGACAACAAGTAAGGAGGAACCTGCGATGCCAAAAATGAAAACTCACCGCGGCTCGGCGAAACGGTTCAAAAAAACGGCCAGCGGCAAATTAAAACGCGGTCATGCCTATACGAGCCACTTGTTTGCCAATAAAACGAAAAAACAAAAGCGTCATCTCCGCAAAGCGACGCTTGTCTCGCCTGGCGATTTCAAACGCATCCGCCAAATGCTTGACAACTTGAAATAACGACCGACTATAGGAGGGAACGATTATGCCACGCGTAAAAGGTGGACCAGTGACGCGCAGACGTCGCAAAAAAGTGTTAAAACTCGCAAAAGGCTATTTCGGCGCGAAACACGCATTATATAGAGTCGCGAACCAACAAGTGATGAAATCGCTCATGTATGCGTATCGCGACCGCCGTCAACGGAAGCGCGACTTCCGCAAACTGTGGATTGTCCGCATCAACGCGGCGGCTCGCCAAAATGGCTTGTCCTACAGCCGTTTGATGCACGGCTTGAAGCTGGCCGGCGTGGAAGTGAACCGGAAAATGCTCGCCGACTTGGCGGTGAACGATCAAGCCGCGTTCGCCCAACTCGCCGACTTGGCGAAAGCGAATTTGAATAAATAACAACGATGGCCATCCTTGATCAGGGTGGCCATTTTCTTATCAAGGAAAGGGATCGATATGGTACAATACGGGATAGCGATCAACCTTCTCGCTTTTTTCGTGATGGGGGTCGACAAATACAAGGCGAAGCGCCGCCGCTTTCGCACCGCCGAGCGGACGCTTTGGCTGCTGGCGTGGTTGGGTGGAGCTCTGGGGGCAATGGCGGGCATGTACACGTTTCGTCATAAAACGCGCCATCGGACGTTTCGCTATGGTTTGCCGCTGTTGGCAACGGTGGAGCTGTTTCTCTATTGGCGAGGGATGAGGTAGAAAGGGGAGGAGAGAATGAATTGGCCTTTGCTTTACGATATGCAGCGCATGTTGGATCGGCGCATTGAAACGGAGCATGGCTTGATGGAGGAAGATTTGTTTGCTCGCAAGCAGCTCGCCTTTCTTGTGGAGCTGGGTGAACTCGCGAATGAGACGCGTTGCTTTAAATTTTGGAGCATCAAACCGCCCGCGCCAGCCGAGCGAGTGCTTGAGGAATATGTTGACGGCTTGCATTTTTTATTGTCGCTCGGGCTGGAGTGCGGCTTGTTTTATGAAGAAAACGAAGCTCCGTCGGCGGGACGGCCGCTTGTCGAGCAGTTTCTTGCCGTGTTTCGCGCCGCCGAGCGGTTCGGGGAGACGAGAGCGCGAGGGGAATATGATGCGCTGTTTGCGGAGTATTGGCGGCTTGGCGTGGCGCTCGGTTTTTCTTCCGACGACATCGAGGCGGCGTATCGGCGGAAAAATGAAGTGAACCACAAGCGGCAAAACGAGCGCTATTGATCTTTTTTTCGGGTGGCGAATGATTCATTTTGCCAATCGTCAGCCTTTTCAAGTATAATAAAAAAGTGGACAAAACCGGAAAGGGGTGCCAAGATGGCGAAGTTGGACGAAACGTTGACGATGCTGAAAGCGCTGACCGATGCGAAAGGCGTCCCGGGCAATGAGCGGGAAGCGCGCGATGTGATGAAGACATACATAGCTCCGTATGCGGATGAAGTGACAACGGATGGCCTCGGCAGCTTGATTGCCAAAAAAGAAGGGAAATCGGGCGGGCCGAAAGTGATGATCGCCGGCCATTTGGATGAAGTCGGCTTTATGGTGACGCAAATCGACGACAAAGGATTCATCCGCTTCCAAACGCTTGGCGGATGGTGGAGCCAAGTGATGCTCGCCCAGCGCGTGACGATCGTGACGAAAAAAGGCGACATCACCGGCGTCATCGGTTCGAAGCCGCCGCACATTCTGCCGCCGGAGGCGCGCAAAAAACCGGTGGAAATCAAAGATATGTTCATCGACATCGGCGCGACAAGCCGCGAGGAAGCGATGGAGTGGGGCGTCCGCCCGGGCGATATGATCGTGCCGTATTTTGAATTTACGGTATTGAACAATGAAAAAATGCTGCTCGCGAAAGCATGGGACAACCGGATCGGCTGTGCGGTCGCCATCGATGTGCTCAAGCAGCTGAAAGGCGTCGACCATCCAAACACGGTATACGGCGTCGGCACGGTGCAGGAAGAAGTCGGCTTGCGCGGCGCGCGCACGGCCGCCCAATTCATTCAGCCAGATATCGCGTTTGCTGTTGACGTCGGCATTGCCGGCGACACGCCGGGCGTGTCGGAAAAAGAAGCGATGGGCAAACTCGGCGCCGGCCCGCACATCGTCTTGTACGACGCAACGATGGTGTCGCACCGCGGCTTGCGCGAATTTGTCATCGAAGTGGCGGAAGAGCTCAACATTCCGTACCATTTTGATGCCATGCCAGGCGGCGGTACGGACGCGGGAGCGATTCACTTAACCGGCATCGGCGTTCCGTCGCTCACGATTGCCATCCCGACGCGCTACATCCACTCGCACGCCGCCATTTTGCACCGCGACGACTACGAAAACACGGTCAAGCTGCTTGTTGAGGTGATCAAACGGCTTGACGCCGACAAAGTGAAACAACTGACGTTTGACGAATAAAAACACCGGCCGATTCGGCCGGTGTTCGTCATTGTTTAACCGCCTGCTCGAGTGTTGTGAGCATCATGTCTTTTTGTTGCTCATTGGCATGCGTCCAAATGGCTTCAAAGAGGACACCGAGGCCGGGCAAATATTTTTCCTCGCCTCGTTGGATCGCATCTTCGATCGTATGTTCCAGCTGCTCTTTCGAGTTGTTGGCTACGTTGTGCATAATGGCTTCCCGCAAGTTCAAATCCATTTGTCTCACCTCGTTGGCCGTATTGTACACCGTTATCGTTTGCCAATGGCGGCGGATTTATACATGGAGCGGCTCTCGTATATGGTATAATAGAGGAAAAACTAGACCGAAATGAGTGATGGCGGCGATGGACGAGAAACCGCTCTATGGATTGGAACGAACGGTATTTCGCCAACTGCTCCATCTATTTTCCCGTTATGCTGATGTCATTGAAAAAGTCATTTTGTTCGGCTCAAGAGCACGAGGCGATTACAAGGAAGGATCGGATATCGATTTGGCGATCCAATTTCGAAAACCGGGAGGCCCGCTGTACCTCCTGCAATCGGACTTGGATGAACTTCCGATCATTTATCCGATCGATGTTGTTGATTACAATCAAATTCACAACGAACAGCTAAAAATGAATATTGACCAAGAAGGAAAGACGATTTTTCAAACGAACGAGCACGGGAAGGTGATGGTCACAATGAGCCGGCTGATGGATCGATTTTACGATTTCGAACGGGCGCTCTCCAAACTCCGGCAAAGTGCCGCAAGAGACGCCCAAACGGATGACCTTGTTGTTGATGCGACCATTCAACGCTTTGAATTCACGTACGAACTAGCATGGAAATGGATGAAACTTTATTTGGAGCATCAGGGATACGCTGAAGTGACGAGTCCGAGGAAAACGATTCGCGAGGCGTTTCGGGAAGGGTTGATTCAAGACGGAGAGACATGGCTTCGCATGCTCGAAGACCGCAACCGGACGTCCCATACGTATGATGAAGAAACTGCCATGGACATGTATGAACGCATTCGCACCCCCTATATCCCGCTGTTTGACCGCTTGCTTGACGAAATGAAACAACGGCTTGACTCGGCGACATGAGCGGCCGGCGTGCGGAACGGAACGCGCTTGGCTTTGTGAAGGAACTTGACTTTGGTCGTGAAAGATGACAACGGCACACATTTTGCTATAATCAAAGGAAGAAACTTGATGCATGAGGTGACGACACAATGGAGAAAGCGACATTCGCCGGCGGCTGCTTTTGGTGCATGGTGACGCCGTTTGAGGAGCTCGATGGCATTTACGGCATCGTCTCCGGCTATACAGGGGGACATGTGGAAAATCCGACATACGAGCAAGTGAAAACCGGCACGACCGGCCACTACGAAGCGGTGCAAATCACCTTCGACCCGGACGTCTTTCCGTATGAGCGGCTCTTGGAGCTGTATTGGTGCCAAATCGACCCGACCGATGACGGCGGCCAGTTTCACGACCGCGGGCCGCAATACCGGACGGCGATTTTTTACCATAACGAAAAACAGCGCCAGCTCGCCGAGCAGTCAAAGCGGGCGCTCGAGGAAAGCGGGCGCTTCTCGAAGCCGATTGTAACGAAAATTTTGCCGGCGACGACGTTTTACCCGGCGGAAGAGTATCATCAAAACTACCATAAGAAAAATCCGGAGCATTACAAACAAGATCGAGCCGCCTCGGGGCGCGATGAGTTTATCGCCAAACATTGGGGGACGAAACGGTGAAGCGGATCGAATCGCCGAAAAATGCGCGCGTCAAACAATGGAAAAAGCTGCTGACAAAAAAAGGGCGCGATGAGACCGGATTGTTTTTGCTTGAAGGGTTTCATCTTGTCGAAGAGGCCATAAAAAGCAACGCGCCCCTTGTCGAGCTGATCGTTGATGAGCGGACGGCTGTCCCGCCCGGCTGGAACGTCACAGGTGTTCCGGTTGTGATCGTGACCGAAGCGGTGATGAGGGCGATCAGCAGCACGGAGACGCCGCAAGGCATCGCCGCGGTGTGCCGAAAGTTGCCAGCCGAGCTTGAAGGCGTGAAGACCGCCTTGCTTATTGACGCCGTGCAAGATCCGGGCAATCTCGGCGCCATGATCCGCACCGCCGATGCCGCCGGGATCGATGCTGTCATCCTTGGCGAAGGGTGCGCCGATGTGTACAATCCGAAGGTCGTGCGGGCGACGCAAGGGTCGCTGTTTCATCTTCCGGTTGTCAAAGGCGATTTGGCGCAATGGATCGCGCGTTTCAAGGAGCAGGGCATTCCGGTGTACGGAACGGCCTTGGAGAACGCCGTCGATTACCGCACCGTTCCGCCATCATCTTCGTTTGCCTTGCTCGTCGGCAATGAAGGAAGCGGCGTCCGCCCCGACCTGCTGCGCCTAACGACAGAGAACGTGTACATCCCGATTTACGGCCAAGCCGAGTCGCTGAATGTCGCCGTTGCGGCCGGAATTTTGCTTTATTCTTTGCGGGCGGTGCGGTAAAATAGAATCGAAAATCAATCGGACAAGGGAGCGGAGACGGATGGATGGCGAACTGCGGGCATTGTTGAACGCGGTGCTTGAGCGTCTTGATGTTCAAGGAGCCTACATCGAACAAATGCGCATGGATATCGTCAAGCTGCAAGGAAGCGTGAAACAACTCGAAGACAAAGTCGATCGCCTTCAAAGTGATGTGGACGCCATGAAAAAAGACATGGACGCCATGAAAAAAGACATGGATGCCATGAAAAAGGACATGTTGGGGGTCAAAAAAGATGTCGCCGCGCTCAAGGAAGGGCAAGTGCGGCAGGAAAAAATTATGGAGCGCCTTGCCATCCGCTCGATTGAACAGGAAGCGGAAATCGATGAGCTGCGCAAAGAAATTTCGGCCTGACCTTGCCTTTGCCCACTCATTTGCGTATAATGAATAGCGACAATTTCCCATACGGACAACAACGATGACGGAGAAAAGTAGCTTGCTGTTCGCCATCCAGGGAGAAAACGCCATAGACTGGGAGCGTTTTTATGGCCGACGCAAGTGAAGTTCACCTCCTGAGTTGACACCGGGACCATCCCGACGAGGGATGTAAAGGTGTTCCGGCTTTCGGCCGTTATCGCAATGAAGTGAACAGCACGCTTATGCTGTTAACAAGGGTGGTACCGCGAGCAACAACTCGTCCCTTACCGGGGCGGGTTTTTTTTATCATCTTAAACCGAGAAGCCCCCCGCTTCTACGCGTGAGCGTAAGTGGGAGGGCGTTCAACTGAAATGAGGAGGGATTGATGTGAAAGAACGGCTGTACGAGCTGAAACGCCAGGCGCTCGAACAAATCGGCCAAGCCCGCGACTTAAGAATGCTGAACGACGTGCGCGTCGCCTATTTAGGCAAAAAAGGGCCGATCACCGAAGTGCTGCGCGGCATGGGGGCATTGCCGCCGGAAGAGCGCCCGAAAATCGGCGCGCTTGCCAATGAAGTAAGAGAGGCAATCCAACAGGCGCTGGAAGCGAAACAAGCGAAACTGGAACAGGAGGAAGTGGAGCGGAAGCTGGCTGCCGAGGCGATTGATGTGACGCTGCCGGGCCGGCCTGTGAGTCTTGGCAACCCGCATCCGCTGACGCGTGTCATTGAAGAAATTGAAGACTTGTTTATCGGCATGGGCTATACGGTCGCCGAAGGGCCGGAAGTGGAGACCGACTATTACAACTTTGAGGCGCTCAACTTGCCGAAAGGACATCCGGCCCGCGATATGCAAGATTCGTTTTACATCACGGAAGAGATTTTGCTTCGCACCCATACGTCGCCGATGCAGGCGCGGACGATGGAAAAGCACCGCGGGCGCGGCCCAGTGAAAATCATTTGCCCGGGCAAAGTGTATCGCCGCGACACCGATGATGCGACGCATTCGCACCAGTTTACGCAAATTGAAGGATTGGTTGTTGACCGGAACATCCGGATGAGCGATTTGAAAGGGACGCTGCGCGAATTTGCCCGCAAGCTGTTCGGGGAAGGGCGCGACATCCGCTTCCGGCCGAGCTTTTTCCCGTTCACGGAACCATCGGTCGAAGTCGATGTGTCCTGCTTCCGCTGCGAAGGGCGGGGCTGCGGCGTCTGCAAAGGCACCGGTTGGATCGAAATTTTAGGAGCCGGCATGGTGCATCCGAACGTGCTTGAGATGGCCGGTTTTGATTCGAAAACGTACACCGGCTTTGCGTTCGGCATGGGGCCGGAGCGGATCGCGATGCTGAAGTATGGCATTGATGACATCCGCCATTTCTATCAAAACGATCTACGTTTCTTGCGGCAATTTTTGCGTGTGTAACAGAAAAAGGAGGAGTTGGGAATGCTCGTTTCTTACCGTTGGCTAGGGGAATACGTCGATTTGACGGGCATCACCGCCAAAGAGCTCGCGGAGCGGATTACGAAAAGCGGCATTGAAGTCGAGCGGGTCGAAGCGCTTGACCGGGGAATGAAAGGAGTCGTCATCGGTCATGTGCTCGAGTGCGAGCCGCACCCGAACGCGGATAAACTGCGGAAATGCCTTGTCGACTTGGGAGAGGACGAACCCGTGCAAATCATTTGCGGCGCCCCGAACGTCGCCAAAGGGCAAAAAGTCGCCGTCGCCAAAGTCGGGGCGGTGCTGCCGGGCAATTTCAAAATCAAACGGGCGAAGCTGCGCGGGGAAGAATCGAACGGTATGATTTGTTCGCTCCAAGAGCTTGGCGTCGAAACGAAAGTCGTGCCGAAAGAATACGCGGACGGCATTTTCGTCTTTCCAAGCGACGCGCCGATCGGCGCCGATGCCATCGAGTGGCTCGGCTTGCATGACGAAGTGCTTGAACTGTCCTTGACGCCCAACCGCGCCGATTGTTTAAGCATGATCGGCGTCGCCTATGAAGTCGCCGCCATTCTCGGCCGCGATGTAAAACTGCCGGAAGCGGCGGTCAAGGAAAACAGCGAACATGTCCATGAATACATTTCCGTGCGCGTTGAGGCGCCGGAAGACAATCCGCTGTACGCCGGGCGGATTGTGAAAAACGTCCGGATCGGCCCGTCGCCTCTTTGGATGCAAGCGCGTTTGATGGCGGCCGGCATTCGCCCGCACAACAACGTCGTCGACATTACGAACTACATTTTGCTTGAGTACGGCCAGCCGCTTCATGCGTTTGACTACGACCGCCTCGGTTCGAAGGAGATTGTCGTCCGCCGTGCAAAAGCGGGCGAAACGATCATCACCCTTGATGATGTCGAGCGGAAGCTGACGGAAGAACATCTCGTCATCACCAACGGCCGCGAGCCGGTCGCCTTAGCCGGCGTGATGGGCGGGGCGAATTCGGAAGTGCGCGACGACACGACGACCGTGTTCATTGAAGCGGCGTACTTTACAAGCCCGGTCATCCGCCAAGCGGTGAAAGACCACGGGCTGCGCAGCGAGGCGAGCACCCGATTTGAAAAAGGGATCGATCCAGCGCGGACGAAAGAAGCGCTCGAGCGCGCCGCGGCGTTGATGTCGGAATACGCCGGCGGCGAGGTCGTCGGCGGCATCGTCGAAGCGAGCGTGTGGCGCCAAGACTCAGTGGTGGTGACGGTCACGCTCGAACGCATCAACGGCGTCCTCGGCACGGCAATGTCGAAAGAGGAAGTGGCCGCGATTCTTTCGAACTTGCAATTTCCGTTTACGGAAGACAACGGAACGTTCACGATCCACGTCCCGTCGCGTCGGCGCGACATTGCAATTGAAGAAGATATCATTGAAGAAGTCGCCCGTTTGTACGGCTACGACCGCCTGCCGGCGACGCTGCCGGTGGCCGAGGCGAAACCGGGCGGACTCACGCCGTACCAGGCGAAGCGCCGCCGCGTCCGCCGCTATTTGGAAGGAGCCGGCTTGTTCCAAGCGATCACGTATTCGTTGACGAGCCCGGACAAAGCGACGCGCTTTGCGCTTGAGACGGCCGAACCGATCCGCTTGGCGCTGCCGATGAGCGAAGAGCGGAGCGTTCTTCGACAAAGCTTGATTCCGCATCTGCTCGAAGCGGCGAGCTACAACCGCGCCCGCCAAGTCGAGAACGTCGCCTTGTACGAAATCGGCTCTGTTTACTTGTCCAAAGGAGAAGGCGTCCAACCAGCGGAAAACGAGCGGCTTGCCGGCGTTCTCACCGGCTTATGGCACGCCCATTTATGGCAAGGAGAGAAAAAGGCCGTTGATTTTTACGTTGCCAAAGGCATTTTGGACGGCTTGTTCGACTTGTTTGGACTCGCCGCCCGCATCGAGTACAAGCCGGCCAAGCGCGCCGATTTGCATCCGGGACGGACGGCGGAGATTGCGCTTGGCGGCAAGGTGATCGGCTTTGTCGGCCAGCTCCATCCGGCCGTGCAAAAAGAGTACGATTTAAAAGAAACGTACGTCTTCGAGCTCGCCTTGGCCGAGCTGTTGAACGCCGAAAGTGAAGCGATCCGCTACGAGCCGATTCCGCGATTCCCGTCCGTCGTGCGCGACATCGCCTTGGTCGTCGACGAAAACGTCGAAGCTGGCGCCCTCAAGCAAGCGATCGAAGAAGCCGGGAAACCGCTTGTCAAAGACGTCTCCCTCTTTGACGTCTACAAAGGCGACCGCCTGCCGGACGGGAAAAAATCGCTCGCCTTCTCGCTCCGCTACTACGATCCGGAGCGGACGCTCACGGATGAAGAAGTCGCCGCCGTCCACGAGCGGGTGCTCGCCGCGGTCGAGAAACAATTTGGCGCGGTGCTGCGCGGGTAAAACGAAAAGCTGTTCCAAAAAGCGACTCGCTTTTGGAACAGCTTTTTTTGGATGGATGGCATAGAATCGGAGCAAGGAAATAGGATTTGGAAGGTTCCGCTGAATCATCGCCTGATGTCCAAAACATGCATATAGATGCCATTTGAAGCTTTAAGATTCGTCGCTTTTCCTAAGCATTGGATCGACTGCCAAGACGTGATGGAGGCAAGCCTTGGCAGTCGAAAAAATGGACAAGCGGCTTTTCCGTTAAGGAGATGGTAAACGTTTTCGTTGCGTCGATACAGATGCGGTTGTGCTGCCCTGTCAGCCGCGTTCGGCGATGATTTGCCCGGTTTGCGACACATCGTATCCGCCAAGCGCTTCGAGTTCGGTGCGGAACAAATCGGAGCGAAGCACGTTCAAGACGGCGGCGATGAGCGGTTCGTTCTCCCGCGTCCGCAGCATGACGACATCATACTGCTCTTTCATCAGCGGAATGAACTCGACGCCGGCCATTCGCGCCACTTTTTCCGTGCCGATGCCGACATCAGCGAGACCCGCCGCCACCGCGGAGGCGACGCTCAAATGGCTTGTCTCCTCACGCTCATAGCCGCGAATAGCGGACGGTGACAGCCCATGCAGGCGCAGCTGTTCATCCAAGAGCACACGCACCCCCGCTCCTTTTTCCCGGTTGACGATCACGACGTCGCTCCTTCCTAAGTCGCTCCACGTTTGAATGCCGCGCGGATTGCCTTTTTGCACGTAAAACCCGATCGGCCTGCGCATCAAGTTCACCATGATGTACGCATGGCCTGTCAACAGCTTTTCAACATAGGGACGGTTGTACTCACCCGTTTGCCCGTCAAACAAATGCACGCTGACGATGTCACATTGCCCTTTGTATAGAGCGATCAATCCGTTGAGGCTGCTCGTATAGGTGCGAAGCGATTGATAAGGGCCGCCTTTCTCGAGATGGGCGCCAAGCAAATCGAGCGCCATATCTTGACCGCTGATGATGATGGGGCGAAAAGCGGTTTCGGTCGGCCGTGAAACGGCGGGGGAAACGGTGCTTGCCTCCCCTTTTTGCCCGGCGATGTACCGCTTGAGATCATCCGCGGTGATCCGCATTTGCCGCCCAACGCGAAAGGCGGGCAGCTTCCCTTTTTTCACTAAATCATACACCGTTAGTTTTGACACCTTTAATAAGGAAGCGATTTCTTCAATCGTGTATGACTGCGGCTCCGGCATCATGCAATCCTCCTTTCTTCCATTGTAGCGCAAAGAAAGGGAGGTGAAAAAATTTTTTCTTTCATAACTATTTATCATTATTTATAATTAGATATCATTACATATAAAAATCTAAATGGAGATAAGGGGGATGTAGATGCGAAAAATGGCATGGCTTGTCGCGGTGGTCTTGTTGTTCGGCTTGTATGGCTGCGACAGCGGTTCGAAAGAGGGGGCTGGGCAAACGAAATCGGCGGACAAAGTGGAGCTCACTATCTCCGCCGCGGCCAGTCTGCAAGAAGCGCTGGAAGAAGCGAAAACGGCGTTTGAACGAAAGCACCCGAACATCCGCATCCAATATAATTTTGGCGCGTCGGGCGCCTTGCAAAAACAAATTTCCGAAGGGGCGCCGGTCGATCTCTTTTTCTCCGCGGCTGCCGAGCCATTTGAGGAACTGAAAAAGGAAGGGCTGATCGATTCCAAACACGAAAAAACCGTGCTCGCCAACGAGCTGGTGCTCATCGTTCCGAAACAAGGAGAAGAGGCGATTCAGTCGCTCGATGACATCACCCGCGCCAAACGAGTGGCGATCGGCATCCCCGAGTCGGTGCCGGCCGGCATGTACGCCAAACAAACGTTGGAGAAGGCGGGGCTGTGGGAGCAGGTGAAAGCGAAGCTTGTTTACGCGAAAGACGTTCGTCAAGTGCTGACGTACGTGGAAACCGGAAACGTCGACGCCGGGTTTGTGTACCGGACGGACGCGCTCGTGTCGGACAAAGTCAAGATCGCCGCCTCCGTGCCAAGCGGCATGCACGACCCGATCGTCTATCCGCTTGGTGTTGTCAAGACGAGCAAACATCTCAAGGAGGCGCGGGAGTTGTATGATTATTTGACGAGCGAACAAGCGCTCCAAATATTCGAACAACACGGGTTCCGACCAAGCCGTTGAATCTGCTTCCCATTGGGAGGGGATATATGGTAAAATAAAGGCGATGCCAATCGAATAGGCGATGGAGTTCGCCATAACCGCCGGCTTCCGGCTGATGACTCCTGCTGCAAATTGAAGCGGCAGGAGTCTGTTCATTTTTGGAAGGAGGGGTCCTTATTGGTCTATCTCGCTGTCGGCATCGCCGGCATGATCGGCGCGCTTGTCCGCTATGGCCTCGGTTTGGTTGTTCCCGCCGCCGCCGTCGGCGGCTTTCCGCTCGGGACGCTTTTCATCAACTGGACAGGCTCGTTTTTGCTCAGCTGGTTCACCGTGATGTTCACCCGCCGCCCCGCGTGGCCGCCATGGCTGAAAACAGCCGTAACGACCGGGTTCGTCGGTTCGTATACGACGTTTTCGACGCTTAGCGTTGAATGTGTGGAATTGATGGAACAAGGGCGCTTTGGCATGGCGGCCGTTTATATCGCTGCCAGCCTGTTTGGCGGGTTGCTCGCCTCATGGGCTGGATATGCCGCCGCTCAACCGGAACGGAAGGAAGGGATTGGATAATGTACGCACCGCTGTTTGTGGCGATCGGCGGTTTTTTCGGCGCCATGGCCCGCTATCTCGTCAGCCGCTGGGCGGCTCGGCGTTCGCCGCGTTTTCCCATAGGGACGCTCATTGTCAACTTGCTTGGGTCCTTTTTGCTTGGCTGGCTCGCCGGAAGCGGCGCCGCCGATGCGACGAAGCTGCTTGTCGGCACGGGCTTTATGGGCGCGTTCACGACGTTTTCGACGTTGAAATGGGAAAGCGTGCAAATGATGCAGCAGCGCCAATGGGCGAAGGTGGTCGTTTATTTGGCGGCTACGTATTTGTGTGGCGTTTGGCTCGCGTGGCTTGGCTATCACGTGGGGCGGTGACCGCAGCGCCGAAAAACAAGCATTGTTTCTTAATTAGTTGATTGTGAAAAAGAACGTTCTTGGCTTGCTTTTAGAGGGCTGGTGATTGAATGAAAAATGTGAATCAACAACAGTGTTTTTCAATTTGATAAGCCTTGTAAAATCTGTTTTTCTCTTTGATCAAAAATGACCGATTTGCAGGAATGATTGTTTTTTCACCGCCCTTCTAGGCAATCAGTATGGATGAATGGATAGAAAAATCTTCCCCGCAAACGATTCGTTCGCGGGGAAACGGAGATCGATGAAGGACAACGACCGAAACACGGATGGCGTTATCTTTTGCTTTTTCCAAACAATAATTCTTCAAGAATATCATGAATGCGTGTATTCTCGTACACGCCGGTGAACCGCTCCGCCCCCGGGCCCATGGCGGTCAGCGGCACATCGGCGGCGGTGTGGCCCGTTGTCGTCCAGTCGAGGGCGAACGTTTGCGAAGAACCAGCGATGGCAAACGGGCCGTCTTCGCCGGAAATCGTCTTGCCGTCTCCCGACTCATCGGCGCCGCCCGGCGTTTCGATCGTCAAGCCGCCGCATTCATGGTCGGCGAGCACGAGGACGAGCGTATCCCGATGGCGCTTGGCGTACTGTTTCGCTACGGCGACCGCTTCGTCAAGCTGCTGGCCCGCTTTGATCATGAGCGATCCGTTGTTTTCATGGCTCATTTCATCAATGGCTTCTTCTTCGACAACGAGGAAAAAGCCCTTTTTATTTTGCGACAGCACGTTAAGCGCTTTTTTTGTCATATCGGGCAGCGGCACAACGGGATTGTACACATCTCCTTCTCCTTCGGGGCGCTGCTGGAACATTTCTTCGTTGGCAAACAGTCCAAGCAGCTTGCGGCCGGACGCTTGTTTCAGCTCATCGGCGGTGCGGACGTACGTGTAGCCGAGCTGCTTGGCGTGTTCAACCAAGTTTCCTTGCGTGCCTTTGCTTGCTTCTTCCGGATCTTCGGCTGGATGGTCGGGGTAATAGCCAGGATTTCCAGCAGGATACCAGTAATCTTCCCCGCCGCCCAAAATGACATCCACTTTCGTTTGTTCGATGTATTGCTTGGCGATGTCGCTTTGGGCAGAGCGATTGGCGGTGTGGGCGGCAAACGCAGCCGGCGTGGCGTCCGTCACTTGGGCGGTCGTGACAAGCCCTGTTGCCTTGCCGGCTTTTTTTGCTTGTTCCAAAATTGTTTCCACCGGTTTTCCTTGCAGATCAACAGAGATGGCGCCGTTGTACGTTTTCACGCCTGAGGCGATCGCGGTCGCCGCCGCAGCGGAGTCGGTGATGAATGACTTCGAGTCGGCGGAGTTCGTATGGACAAGCCCGCTGTATGGCATATCGTCCATCTCCAATTCTCCAGCGATCCCTTTTGTGGCAAGGCGAATGGCGTTGCGATGCGCTGTGCCCATGCCGTCGCCGACAAAAAGGACGACATTTTTCACTTCAGGCGGCTTCGATTGTTTCGCTGGGGCGGCCCATGCATCTTGTCCGGCTTGATGCAGCGCCAGTCCGGCGCTCAGCACGGCGATGAGCAAAGCCGTGCGGCGTTTCGATTGGAACATCGTTCTCCTCTCCCTCTTCAGATGATTTTGTCATCTTTATCGTACAAGCTGGATGTTAAGTGTTCGTGAATGCCATGTAATCGTTTTGAAAACATTTCCTTATTATTCGAATGGGGCGACAGAATGGGTTCTCTTTTGCCAACATTCCTCGTTGACTTTTTCTTTTTTCCTTGGTATCGTTACTAATAGTTCAACAGTTGAACTAAATGGACAAATGCCGCCGTGCAAGAGAGCATCTGGTTGATTGTGCAATCATGAAACAAACGGAGGTGAATCAATGCCGGGACGAAACATCGATGAGTGGATTGACCGCTATTTGTCCGTGTCGTTTCTCGTGATGAAACGCGGAGCGGCGCTTGTCAAAGGCAGTCTTTGCGAAGAGATGACGCACGATCAATATTATTTGCTTCGCTACATCCGCAGGCGGGGGGCGTGCACGTCAACGGAGCTCGCTGCGATGTTTGGCGTGAACAAAAGCGCGGTGACGGCGATGACAAATCGCCTCGTCGACAAAGGCTGGCTGCGCCGCGACCGTGACGAGAACGACCGGCGCGTCATCGTCTTATCGCTGACGGAGCAGGGGGAAGCATGGGTAGAGGAAATGGACCGCAGCGTCTATCGGCTCGTCGAAGAAGTGATCGCCCGCTTTCCAGAGGAGGAGATCGAAACGTTCATCCGTACGTATGAACGGTTGGCCCGCGTGCTGCAGGAGGTGGAAGAAGCGAAATGAGGGCGATGATCAAAGGAAGATGGTTTGTGCTTGCGGCGTGGATCATCATGGCGGCGGTGCTCATGATGACCGCGCCGAACATGGGCGAGCTTGTCAGGGAAAAAGGGCAGCTGAGCGTGCCGGACGGCTACTCGTCGTCATTGGCGGCAAAATTGATCAAAGAGGCAAACGTCCAGGAAAACAAACAAAATGAACGATCCGCGGTGCTTGTCTTTTACCAAAAAGGCGGGCTGACGGCGGGCGATAAAAAAGAGATTGAACGGGCGGTAAACGCGCTCGAAAAGAAAAAAGAGGAACTTCATGTCACGAACATCGTCTCGCCGTTTGCCAGCCGGGAGTTGGAAAAAGAACTCATCTCCAAAGATGGAACGACGATGCTCATTTCCGTCAGCATCGACCCGGCCGGGCGGACGGCGAAGCAATTGACCGACGCCCTGTATAAAGCGGTCGATGGCGTCAAGGTCGAGCATTATTTCACCGGCGGCTGGATGATCGATGAAGATGTCGTGACGAGCTCGCAGGAAGGCGTGAAGAAAACGGAAGGGATCACGGTCGTCTTTATTTTAATTGTGTTGCTCGCCGTGTTCCGCTCGCCGGTGGCGCCGCTCATTCCGCTGCTCGCGGTCGGGGCGACGTATGTCGTCTCGCAGTCGGTCGTTGCGTTTTTAGTAGATAAAGTGAATTTCCCGCTGTCGACGTTCACGCAAACGTTTTTAGTCGCGGTGTTGTTTGGCATTGGGACCGACTATTGCATTTTGTTGCTGAGCCGGTTTAAAGAAGAACTGGCGAAACGCGGCGATCGGGTGGAAGCGATCGTCGCCACGTACCGGACGGCTGGGAAAACGGTGGCCGCAAGCGGCATTGCCGTCATGATCGGCTTTGCGGCGATCGGTTTGTCGACGTTTAAGCTGTACCAATCGGCGGCGGCCGTCGCCGTTGGGGTAGCGGTGCTGCTTTTGGCGCTCGTGACGCTTGTGCCGTTTTTCATGGCCGTGCTTGGCGAGAAGCTGTTTTGGCCGGTGCGGGGGAAGCTCGAGCATGGGCAAAGCCGGCTTTGGCTCGCGGCTGGCCGATTTGCGTTCGCCCGTCCGCTTTTGGCGCTGGCGATTGTCGCCGTCGTGACCGTGCCGGTGTTGGCGACGTATGATGGCAAACTGTCGTTTGATTCCATGGAAGAGATCGGCGATCATTATCGTTCCGTCAAAGCGTTTGACATCATTGCCGATCATTTCAATCCGGGAGATGCCATGCCGACGCAGGTGGTATTGAAAAGCAAAGAGCCGCTTGATTCGGAAGAAGGGCTGGCGTTGATTGAGAAAATGAGCCGTGAGATCGAAAAAGTTGATGGCGTGGCGAGCGTCCGCTCGGCGACGCGTCCGACGGGAGAGCCGATTCAGGAGCTGTATGTCACCGAACAGGCGAAACAGCTGAAAAGCGGCCTTGGCGCCGGCAAAGAGGGCATTGAGAAAATCGGCTCCGGCCTTGAGGCGGCAAGCCAAAAGTTGTCCTCGTCCGCTCCGCAGCTGAAGCAGGCGTCATCCGGCGTCGGCCAGCTCATCTCCGGAACGGAGCGGCTTGAAGACGGCCTGCGCCAGCTGCAAACCGGTCTCAGTCAAATTGAACAAGGGGTGCGCCGGGGAGCAATGGGCGCCGGTGAGCTGAAAAACGGCTTAGTGACGCTTCGCGACAATGCAAAAAAGCTGCAGGAAGGCGCCACGCAGCTGCTTGACGGCTACAAGCAGGCGGAACAAGGACTGTCGGCGCTAAGCGGCCAGTACCGGCAAATCGAAGCGGGATTAAAAGCTGTCGCCGCTCAGCTTGCCGCCGTGCAGACGATGCTCGGGCAAGTCGAACAGTCGCATCCGGAACTCCGTCAAGATGGGCAATACCAACAAGCAAAAATGACGGTTGCCGCCTTGTCCGGCCAGACGAAACAAATGGCGGACGGCCTCACGCAATTGAACGGGGCGCTTGAGCAGGCGCGCGCCGGTTTGGCGAAAGCGAACGAATCGTTCGCCCAACTCGCGGCTGGTCAAGCGGCGGTCAACGGCGGCTTGGATCAAGTCATTGCCGGGCTTAGTGAGCTCGAAGCCGGATTGACGAAAGCGGCCGACGGCCAGAAACAGGCGGTTGACAAATTGCCGCAATTCTCCCGAGGGCTTGAGCAAGTGAACGGCGGCCAGCGCCAATTGCTTGAGCATTTCTCCGCGCTTGGCGGCCAGCTCGGCCAGCTTGTAAATGGCTTGGACCAAAGCGCGTCCGGCCTTCAAAAAGTGGCGGACGGCCTCGGAACGGCGGAAACGTATTTAGCCGATTTGTCATCGGCCCCGGAGAAAGAAATGGCCGGCTGGCACATGCCGAAAGAGGCGCGCGAAAGCAAAGACTTTGCGCAGGCGAAAGACGCGTATATGTCGAAAGACCGCCACATCGTGACGTTCGACGTCGTTTTAAAAGAAAATCCGTATTCAACATCGGCGCTCGGCCGCATCGATGACATTCGCGCCGCGGCCGAACGGGCAGTGAAAGGAACGAAGTGGGAAGACGCGACGATCGCTGTCGGCGGCGTCACCAGCACGTACGCCGATTTGCAGGCGATTTCGAACGCCGACTATCGGCATACCGCGGTGCTTATGCTCATTGGCATCGCCATCGTGTTGGCGGTGCTGCTCCGTTCGCTGATCATGCCGCTTTATTTGATCTTGTCGCTCGTGTTGACGTATTACACGTCGATGGCCGTCACCGAGCTCATTTTCGTCAACGGCCTTGGCTATGCCGGCTTGAACTGGGCGGTGTCGTTCTTCGCCTTTGTGCTGCTTTTGGCGCTCGGCATCGACTACAGCATCTTCCTGATGGATCGGTTCAACGAATACCGCGGCCGGCCGGTGAAGGAAGCGATGCTGTCGGCGATGGGCCATATGGGGACGGTCATCATCTCGGCCGCCGTCATTTTAGGCGGAACGTTCGCCGCGATGTATCCGTCCGGCGTCTTGTCGCTTTTGCAAATTGCGACGATTGTGCTGACAGGGCTCCTGCTTTACGCCCTCGTCGTCCTGCCGCTTTTCGTCCCGGTCATGGTCCGCACGTTCGGCCGCGCGAACTGGTGGCCGTTTCGGCAACCGGTGAGTGAAGCGGACGGACTGGAACAACAAAAAATTAGTTGAGAAGGCGGGCCATCGCCGCTTCCCGAGATCCAGGAAGCGGCGTTCTTTTTTAGGGAGAACGGAAAGGATGTCGTCCTTCTAATCGAGAGAATATATGTTCTATTCGTGTTGCTTGATCATCTTCCAGTGATTCATTCCCCTCAATCATGATTCTATTTCACGAGCATATTTTTTCCGTTTTTGCCCAATGTAAAGGTATGATGAGTGATAGAGAACATTCCAGAACCTAAAGGAGGAATGACGCCATGACGAAACGAGTGCTCATGGTGGTGACGAACCATACGACGATCACCGACGACCATAAAACCGGGCTTTGGCTTGAAGAGTTTGCCGTGCCGTATTTGGTGTTTAAAGAAAAAGGGTATGACGTGAAAGTGGCGAGCATTCAAGGCGGTGATGTGCCGCTTGACCCGCGCAGCATCAATGAAAAAGACCCGTCTTGGGCCGAGGCGGAAGCAGCGCTGAAACATACAGCGCGCTTAAGCAAAGACGATGCACACGGGTTTGACGCCATTTTCCTTCCCGGTGGACACGGGACGATGTTCGATTTTCCCGACAATGAAACGCTGCAATACGTCTTGCAGCAGTTTGCCGAAGGCGGCCGGATCATCGCCGCTGTCTGCCACGGTCCGTCAGGGCTGGTGAACGCCACATACAAAGACGGTACGCCGATTGTGAAAGGAAAAACGATCACGTCGTTTACAGACGAAGAAGAACGCGAAGTCGGGCTTGACGTCCATATACCGTTTTTGTTGGAGTCCACCTTGCGCCTGCGCGGGGCGAATTTCGTCCGCGGCGAGAAGTGGACCGATTTCTCGGTGCGCGACGGCAACTTGATCACTGGGCAAAACCCGCAATCAAGCCGAAGCACGGCGGAGAAAGTCGTCGCCGCGCTGGAAGAACTGGCGTGAGCGATATCAGCTGAACTTGTGACAAGACGCTGCTTTTTTGGCGCGTCTTGTTTTTTTGGCACGATTTTCTGGCCGTTGTCCGGAAATGAATCCCGGTCAGTCAAGAGTTTGTGGAGAACTCTTTTCGGTTCACCACGTATGTTGTCGACCACCAGTTAGCAAACCATTTTTATGTATTGATATCGTAAGCGTTTTTGGACTTTCATCTGTCATGGTAAGGTAGTGAAGCTGCAATCGATTTTTTACACCAAAACAAAATTCCGAAGAACTGACAGTGCTTAATGGGGCGGCATCCCGGACGACTGATGAAGATAAGGGATATTTTGACGTACCGTATCGGGATTACAATTCATTCACGTTCTGCTGGAATGGATTATTTTGTACGAGCAACGGAAAAATCGAAGGCCATCGATGGCGCGGCAGAATAGGCCGTCTAATGATCCCGGCTCACTAGGCTGGGTGGGGACAGCCTTTTGGTTGTTTGCGGATGAAAAGCCATTTTCTTCATAACGTAAAACGAAACATGTGGAAAGGATGGGAAACGGTGTCGTTCAGTTACTACGGGTCGACCTGTGCAACGGAGCCAACGCTGCCGTTTCCCATGGATGTGATTGAAACAATTACCGGTGCTTGGCGATGTCAAGCGCCTTTTTCGTATTGGCAAAATGAAGCTTGGCGCACGTCTCAAGTGCTTCAGCTCCTCGCTCGCGGATGATCCGGGCTGCGGCTTCGTCAACGATGGCGCCGGCGCCTTTCGGGAGCAAAAGGCCGACGGTGCGGGATAATCGCTCCATCTCTTCTAAAAACACATAGCGGGCGATGATCGAGGCGGCGGCGACAGCCACGTGCACGCTTTCTGCTTTTGGCAGGCAATGCACCCGATCGCTTACGATGCGCGTTTCATCAGCGAGGCAGCGGAAATACGAGCCGCGTTCTAAAAACTGATCGATGATGATCGCTTCTGGTTCGATGGGCGCGATGGCGTCAACAAGTTTCGCGAGCGTCCGGTTGTGAAGCAGCGCCTTCATTTTCGTCTGCGGCATTCCGCTTCGCTGCCAGCGGTTGTATTCGGCGTTATCAAGCACAGTGACGGCATACGGCGCCGTTTCCATGATGGCGGGGGCGATTTTGTGGATCGCCTCGTCCGTTAGTTGCTTCGAATCTTTCACGCCAAGCGCCGCGATTTTGGCGATATGCGACCGATCAACGTAGGCGGCGGCGACGACGATCGGGCCGAAATAGTCCCCGGTGCCGACTTCATCCGAACCGATGGCAGAAAGCTTCTCGAGCCTATGTTCCAATGGGGGCGAGGCGGTCTCTCTCTCCTGTCGTTTGCCTGGATCAGTCCCCCTCTTCACCATCCATTTCCCTGCTTCTTGCTCCGCCGCTTTCCCTTGAAACAGCACTTTGCCTGAGCGGTAGGCGGTGATGACGACATCCGGGCGCTTGACGGCAAACAACGCTCCGGCCGGAAGCCGGTCGGATAAGGCGTCTTGGTAGTGGGCGCGCAAGGCGTCAAGCAGCTGTTGATCGGCTTGAATCACATAGTTTGACAACGTTCGATCGCTCCTTTATCTTCTCTATCGTCGCTGTGTGTCGCATCTTTCCATTATACCAGCGTTCATGATATGATAAACAGTAGGATTTTGCGAAATGGGGGAGAAAGTTTGACAGGACAGCCAAAAACGCGGGTGAGCGTCCGCATCTATGGTCAAGACTACACGATCGTCGGCGCGGAAAGCCCAGCCCATATCCGGCTCGTGGCGGCGTTCGTTGACGATAAAATGCATGAATTCAGTGAGAAAAATCCGATGCTCGATGTGCCGAAACTGGCCGTTTTGACGGCCGTCAATATTGCCAGTGAGTATTTGAAGTTAAAGGAAGAATACAACCGGCTTCGTGAACAGCTGAAGAAGGAGAAGGATGGGGAACGCGATGATTGATGTCGTGCTGCTGTTTGTCCTGTTGCTGGGGGCGATGATCGGGCTGAAGCGCGGCTTTATTCTCCAATTCATTCATATGGCCGGGTTTTTCATTGCCTTTTTCGTTGCTTATCAGTATTATGAGCGGTTTGTACCGACATTGCGCCTTTGGATTCCATATCCGACGTTCGGCGATCCGGAGACGATGAAGCTGCTGTTTCAGAGCACCCATTTAGACGATGCCTATTATCGGGCGATTTCCTTTGCACTTTTATTTTTTGTGGTGAAAATCGTGCTTCAAATCGTCGGCTCGATGCTCGATTTCGTCGCCCAGCTGCCGCTGTTGCGCAGCGTCAACCGTCTGGCGGGGGCGGCGCTCGGATTTGCGGAAGTGTATTTGCTCGTCTTTTTGTTTTTGTATATCGGGGCGCTCGTGCCGATTGACAGCGTGCAGGAGCAGCTGCAGCATTCGCTCATGGCGACCGTGATTGTGAAACATACGCCGGTGTTGTCGGAGATGCTTGGCAACTGGTGGATTCATGGCCGCGTCTGATGACCTGCTTGAAGGACGACAAACGCTTTCACCGATTCATGACTATGTTTGCTGGAATGTGGCCGTGATGTTGGAAAGAGAGGGGACGGCATGGACATAAACAAAAAAGATGTCATCCGCCTGTTGGAAACGATTGCGTTATATTTGGAAATCAAAGGGGAGAATCCGTTTAAAGTGAACGCATTCCGCAAGGCGGCAAGCGCGTTGGAGGCGGATGAGAGGAGCCTCGCGGAAATTAGCGACTTTACCGCCATCCCTGGCATCGGCAAAAGCACAGCGGCGATCATCACCGAATTTATCAAGAGCGGCTCGTCGTCGGTGCTGAATGAACTAAAACGCGATGTTCCGGAGACGCTGCTCGCCTTGCTCAAACTGCCGGGGCTTGGCGGCAAAAAAATCGCCAAGCTGCATCAGGAGCTTGGCATTGTCGATATGGACGGATTGAAAGAAGCGT
This sequence comes from Geobacillus sp. CCR, assembly GCF_052906625.1. Classification (NCBI taxonomy): domain Bacteria; kingdom Bacillati; phylum Bacillota; class Bacilli; order Caryophanales; family Anoxybacillaceae; genus Geobacillus; species Geobacillus sp. CCR. The sequence goes on from NZ_JBREBQ010000007.1 coordinate 90,612, forward strand.
GCTTGGCTGGAAAAGTGCGCGCGCTTGCCGGTTTTGGCGCGAAAACGGAAGAAAAGCTGCTTGCGGCCATTGAAAAGGCAGGCAAACGCCCCGAGCGGCTGCCGCTCGCCCGGGTGCTCGCGATCGCGGCGGACATTGAACGCCAGCTCGCTTGTCTTGATGGCGTGATTCGCTTCTCGCGGGCCGGCAGCTTGCGGCGCTTGAACGAAACGGTGAAAGATTTGGATTATGTCATCGCTACCGATCGTCCGGCCGAGGTGCGCGACGGGCTGCTCGGCTTTGAGCGCATCCGCGAAGTGCTCGCCGCTGGGGAGACGAAAGTGTCGCTTCTTTTTCAGTATGATGATGAAATTGCGGCTGATTTCCGTCTCGTCGGCGAGGACGAGTTTGCGACCGCGCTTCATCATTTCACCGGATCGAAGGAGCATAACGTGCGCATGCGCCAGCTCGCCAAAGAGCGCGGCGAGAAAATCAGCGAATACGGCGTGGAAGACGAAGCGACAGGCGAAGTGAAAACGTTCCCGAATGAAGCGGCGTTTTACGCCCATTTCGGGCTGCCGCACATTCCACCGGAGCTGCGTGAAGATGGCACGGAAATCGAGCGGTTTTCCGCTGATCGGCCGCTTGTGCGCCTTGAAGACATTCAAGGCGATTTGCATATGCATTCGGCGTGGAGCGACGGGTCGTGTTCGCTTGCGGAGCTCGCTGAGGCGTGCCGCCGCCGCGGCTACCGGTATATCGCCATCACCGACCATTCGCACTATTTGAAAGTGGCCAACGGCTTGACCCCGGATCGATTGCGGCGCCAGCGCGAGGAAATCGAACGGCTGAACGCGCGCTATTCGGATTTTACGATTTTGGCCGGCATTGAGATGGATATTTTGCCGGACGGGACGCTCGATTACGACGATGACGTGCTCAAGGAGCTTGATTTTGTCATCGCCGCCATTCACTCTGCGTTCAAACAGCCGCGCGAGACGATCATGAAACGGTTGGAGGCGGCGCTTCGCCACCCGTACGTCGATGTCATTGCCCACCCGACCGGGCGGCTGATCGGCCAGCGCGACGGCTATGACGTCGATATCGAGCGGCTCATCGAGCTGGCGGCGGAGACGAACACGGTGCTTGAGTTAAACGCCAACCCAAACCGGCTCGACTTGTCGGCGGCCTACGTGAAAAAAGCCGAGGAAGCGGGGGCGTATATTGCCATTAACACGGACGCCCACCATTTGGACATGCTCGAGGATATGGCGATCGGCGTAGCGACGGCAAGAAAAGGTTGGATCCATAAGGAAACGGTCATCAACACATGGCCGCTTGAAAAGCTGCAACAGTTTTTGCACGACAAACGAAAGAAATGAATCAGCTGGGGGTCAGATACGTGCAACCAAAAGTGCTTCACACCTTGGAGTTTGATAAAGTGAAAGAGCAGTTGGCTGAGCATGCGTCCTCGCCGCTCGGTTTGGAAAAAATCGACGCTCTCATGCCGTCTTCTGACTTGGAGGAGGTGGCCGCTTGGCTTGACGAAACGGATGAAGCCGCCGCTGTTTTGCGGCTTGCTGGCTATGTGCCGCTTGACGGAGTAGTCGACATCCGTCCGCATCTCAAGCGGGCGGCGATCGGCGGCACGCTCAGCCCGCAAGAGCTGCTTGAAGTGGCGGCCACCTCGGCCGCAAGCCGGCAAATGAAGCGGCTGATCGCGGGTCTCTATGACGAGCATGGCGGACTTGAGCGGCTTTTCCGTTATGCGGACACATTGGCTGAAGCGCCGGAACTCGAGCATGACGTTCGCCGCTCGATCGATGACCATGGCGAAGTGCTGGATGCCGCAAGCGACCGCCTCCGCTCGCTGCGCGGGCAAATTCGGTCAGTGGAAGCGCGCATCCGCGAGAAACTCGAGAACATCATCCGCTCGCCGTCGGCGCAAAAGCGGCTGTCGGACGCCATCATTACGATCCGCAATGACCGATATGTCATCCCGGTGAAACAAGAGTATCGCGGCGCCTACGGCGGCATCGTCCACGACCAGTCAGCGTCCGGGGCGACGCTGTTTATTGAACCGCAGGCGGTCGTCGAGTTGAACAACGCGCTCCGCGAAGCGCGGGCGAAAGAAAAGCAAGAAATCGAACGCATTTTGCGCGAACTTTCGGCAAAAGTCGCTGAGCAGGCCGAGCCGCTTGCGCGGGCGGTTGAGTCGCTTGCGGCGCTTGATTTTGCGTTCGCCAAGGCGAAATACGCCCGCCGGCTGCAAGCCGCGAAGCCAGCGGTCAATAGCCGAGGCTATCTTCGTTTTTTGCAGGCACGCCATCCGCTGCTGGATCAAGAAAAGGCGGTGCCCAATGATATTGAATTGGGCGGCGACTATACGACGATCGTCATCACCGGGCCGAACACCGGCGGAAAAACGGTGACGTTAAAAACGATCGGCTTGTTGACGCTCATGGCGCAAGCGGGGCTGTTCATCCCGGCGGCCGACGGATCGGAAGCAGCGGTGTTCCGTTCCGTTTTCGCCGATATTGGCGACGAGCAGTCGATCGAACAAAGCTTGAGCACGTTCTCGTCCCATATGGTCAATATCGTTGACATTTTGCGCCATGTCGATGGTGAAAGCCTTGTGCTGTTTGACGAGCTTGGGGCTGGCACCGATCCGCAGGAAGGGGCGGCGCTCGCGATCGCCATCTTGGATGAAGTGCACGGGCGCGGGTCGCGGACGGTGGCGACGACGCATTATCCCGAATTGAAAGCGTACGGCTACAACCGCCCCGGTGTCGTGAATGCGAGCGTCGAGTTTGACACCGAAACGCTCCGCCCGACGTATAAACTGTTGATCGGCATCCCCGGCCGCAGCAACGCCTTTGATATTTCGCGCCGCCTTGGGCTTGATGAACGCATCATCGAGCGGGCGAAAGCGCAAGTGAGCGCGGAAAGCCATAACGTCGAAAACATGATCGCGTCGCTTGAACGGAGCAAAAAGCAAGCGGAGGAAGAGGAAGCGCGGGCGCGCGCGGCGCTGGAGGAGGCTGAGCGTCTGCGCGCCGAATGGGAACAAAAATGGGAAGAGCTCGAAGAAGAAAAAGCGGAGCGGCTGGCGGAAGCAACGCAAAAAGCAGCCGACATCATCCGCGCCGCGGAACGCGAAGCCGAGCGGATCATTCAAGAGCTGCGCCGCTTGCAAAAAGAAAAGCAGGCGGAAGTGAAAGAGCATGAGCTCGTCGAGGCGAAAAAGCGGCTCGCTGCCGCTATGCCGAAAGTGGAGAAGCGGAAAAAGGCGAAAAAGGCTGCTTCACGCCATGTGTTCCAGCCGGGTGATGAAGTGAAGGTGACGAGCCTCAACCAAAAAGGCTATTTGATCGAAAAAGTGTCGGACGACGAATGGCAAGTGCAGCTCGGCATTTTAAAAATGAAAATCCGTGAACGCGATTTGGAGTATATCGGCAGCGCGCCGGCGAAAGAAGTGACGCCGATTGCGACCGTGAAAGGCAAGGACGCCCATGTGAGCCTCGAGCTTGACTTGCGCGGCGAACGGTACGAAGACGCTCTCCTTCGGCTTGAGAAGTACTTGGATGATGCTGTGCTCGCCGGCTATGCGCGCGTTTCGATCATCCACGGCAAAGGGACGGGCGCGCTCCGCCAAGGAGTACAGCAGTTTTTAAAGCAGCATCGGGCGGTGAAAAGCTTCCGGTTCGGAGAGGCGAATGAAGGCGGCACCGGGGTGACGATCGTGGAACTGAAATGATGGGGGCGATGGCAATGGCGTCGTTTTGGGAGCACGACATGGTGAAAACGGCGGCCAATTTCAGCGTCGCCGTGTTGTGCATCGTCGTCTTTTTAGCCGTATTTGAATTGGTGACGAAGTACAAAAACTGGGAAGAGATTCGCAAAGGCAATGTGGCGGTGGCGATGGCAACCGGCGGGAAAATTTTCGGCATCGCCAACATTTTTCGCTATGCGCTCGCCCGCCATGAGTCGCTGCCGTCGATGATTGGCTGGGGGCTGTACGGGTTTTTGCTTCTGCTGGCCGCGTACTTTATTTACGAATTTTTGACGCCGAAATTCAATATTGATGACGAAATTGCCAATGACAACCGGGCCGTCGGCTTGATTTCTATGGTGATTTCCGTCGGCTTGTCGTTTGTCATCGGCGAAGGCATTCAGTAAAGGGGAACAACGAATGAACGCAGTAGTGAAATGGTTGTTGATTGCGGTCGGGCTGTTTTTGATCGCCGGCATCGTCTATATGGCCGTGCGCAACCGATCGGTCGATGTGCTGGCGAAAATCTTGTTTGTCATTTGCGCGTGCTTTTTCTTCGTTGGTTTGGTGTACTGGTTTTGGTGACGTCTCGCTCAGGCGAGGCGTTTTTTTGATGAAAAATTAGAAAAAGTAAAATAAAATAGAAGTAAGGGGGGATTGGGATGGAAAAACCGTGGCTCGCTCACTACCCGCCGGAGATTCCGCATACGCTCGACTATCCAAAGAAAACGCTTTCCGACTATTTGCGGGAGACGGCGGAACAATTCGGAGACCATGAGGCGATCGACTTTTTCGGAAAGACGATGACGTTTCGCGAGCTGTACGAGCAAGCATTGACATTCGCGCATTATTTGCGGACGATCGGATTGAAAAAAGGGGATCGGGTGGCGGTGATGCTGCCGAACTGCCCGCAGGCGGTCATCAGCTACTATGGGACGCTCCTAGCCGGCGGCATCGTCGTGCAGACGAATCCGCTTTACACCGAGTATGAGCTTGAATACCAGCTGAACGACAGCGGCGCCTCGGTGCTCGTGACGATGGATCTTCTGTATCCAAAGGCGGAAAAGGTGAAAGGGAGGACGCCAGTCAAACATTGGATTGTCACGAGAATGCAAGATTATTTGCCCACGGTGAAGAAATGGCTGTATCCGCTTGTGCAGCGGAAGCAAAACATGCCGATTGTCCGCATCGCGGAAAGCGAAACTGTTCATCTGTTCCGCACGATCATGAGCTGCAAAGAGACGGCGCCGATCGGGGAGGACATTGATCCGGTGGAAGATGTGGCGCTGCTGCAATATACAGGCGGCACGACGGGGCATCCGAAAGCGGCCATGTTGACGCATCGCAATTTGATCGCCAATACGCTCATGTGCGCTCATTGGGTGTATAAATGCGAAAAAGGAAAAGAAACGGTGCTCGGTGTGCTTCCGTTTTTCCACGTGTACGGCATGACGACGGTGATGAATTTGTCCGTGATGATGGCGAGCAAAATGGTGCTGCTCCCGCGCTTTGATGTCAAGCAAACATTAAAAGCAATCGAGCGCACCCGGCCGACGATGTTCCCAGGCGCGCCGACGATGTACATCGCTTTGTTGAACCATCCGGATTTGCCGAAATATGATTTATCCTCGATCAACGTCTGCATCAGCGGCTCCGCTCCGTTGCCGGTTGAGGTGCAGGAGCAGTTTGAACGGGTGACGGGCGGAAAATTGATTGAAGGCTATGGGTTGACCGAGGCGTCCCCTGTCACCCACAGCAACTTCCTTTGGGATGGGGAGCGGGTGAAAGGAAGCATCGGCGTTCCGTGGCCGGATACGGACGCGAAAATCATTTCCTTGGAAACGGGTGAGGAAGCAAAGCCGGGCGAGCGTGGAGAACTCGTCGTGCGCGGGCCGCAAGTGATGAAAGGCTATTGGAACCGTCCGGAGGAGACCGAGCAAGTGCTGCGCGACGGTTGGCTGTATACAGGTGACATCGGCTATATGGATGAGCGGGGGTATTTTTATATCGTCGACCGCAAGAAAGATGTCATTATCGCCGGCGGTTACAACATTTACCCGCGCGAAGTCGAAGAAGCGCTGTACGAGCACCCGAAAGTGCAGGAAGCGGCCGTGATCGGCGTTCCGGATCCGTACCGCGGCGAGACGGTGAAAGCGTTCGTCGTGTTAAAGCCGGGGGAGATGTGCAGCGAACAGGAGCTTGACGCGTTTATGCGCCAGCGCCTGGCTGCTTACAAAGTGCCGCGCATCTACGAGTTCCGCAGCGAATTGCCGAAGACGGCGGTCGGCAAAATTTTGCGCCGCGTGTTGGTGGAAGAGGAGAAAAAGAAGCTTGACAAATCGGCAGAATTGCCCGTAAAATGAAAATATGAATGATGGTTCATTCATTTGGCGGATGGAAAGTGAGAAAAGGAGAATCCATATTGCGGAGGGAAAAGCCGAAATTTAAGCAAATCATTGACGCTGCCGTCGTCGTCATCGCCGAGCACGGCTACCATCAAGCACAGGTGTCGAAAATCGCCAAGCAGGCCGGTGTCGCCGACGGCACGATCTACCTTTATTTTAAAAACAAAGAGGATATTTTAATTTCGCTTTTTCAGGAAAAGATGGGGGCGTTCATCGAGAAAATTGAACAAGAGACAGAAGGAATTTCAAGCCCCCTAGAGAAATTGTATGTATTGGTGAAAACTCATTTTTCCGCCCTCGCCGCTGATCCGCATATGGCGGTCGTGACGCAGCTTGAGCTGCGCCAGTCGAACAAAGAGCTGCGCCATCGCATCAATGAGGTGCTGAAAGGATATTTGCGGCTCATCGACCGCATCATCATGGAGGGGATGGAAAAAGGGGAGTTTCGCCAAGATTTAGACGTCCGGCTCACTCGGCAAATGATCTTTGGCACCCTGGATGAAACGGTGACGACGTGGGTGATGAACGAGCAAAAGTATGACTTGGCCGCCCTCGCCGATCCGGTGTACGAACTGCTCGTCAAAGGGTGCGCCGCCGGGCGTTAGGAAAGGCAGAAAGGGGAGAGGCTTCATGGAGCATTTTCGCATAGCGAAAGAGGAGTTCGTCGCCGTCGTGACGTTTTCGCGGCCGCCGGCGAACGCCCTTTCATCAGCGGTTTTGAAAGAGCTTTCAACCGTGTTGGACGAGCTCGAGACCGACCCGGACGTGCGCGTCGTGTTGCTTCATGGCGAAGGAAGATTTTTCTCAGCCGGCGCCGATATTAAAGAATTCACGTCCATCGCTTCCGCTGAGGAGGCATCCGGCTTGTCGCGCAACGGCCAACTCGTGATGGAGCGGATCGAACGCTTTTCCAAACCAGTCATTGCGGCGATTCACGGCGCCGCATTAGGCGGTGGGTTGGAGCTGGCTATGAGCTGCCACATTCGCGTGGTGGCGGAAAACGCCAAACTCGGCCTTCCGGAGCTGCAGCTTGGCATCATCCCTGGATTTGCTGGCACGCAGCGGCTTGTGCGCTACGTCGGCTTTGGCAAAGCGGCGGAAATGATGTGGACGAGCGAGCCGATCACCGGACTCGAAGCGGTTGAATGGGGGCTTGCCAACAAGGCGGTGCCGGAAGAGCGGCTTCTTGATGAAGCAAAAGCGTTGGCGAAAAAGATCGCCGCCAAAAGTCCGCTTTCCGTCCGTGCGACGATTGAACTGCTCAACGCCGCGAAGGAAAAATCGTTTGCCGAGGCAGTGCGCGAGGAAGCGGAATGGTTTGGCCGCGTGTTTGGATCCGAGGATGCAAAAGAAGGCGTGCAGGCGTTTTTGGAAAAACGGCCGCCTGTCTTTAAAGGGAAATGATCCCTGTAAATATCTGAATGTTGGAACATGAAACAATGTTCGACCAAACCGAGGAGGGGAACGACATGAACATTTTTGTGTTGATGAAACGCACCTTTGACACGGAAGAAAAAATCTCCATCGTCAATGGCAAGATCAACGAGGAAGGCGCTGAATTCATCATCAACCCGTACGACGAATACGCCATTGAAGAAGCCATTCAAGTCCGCGACAAACACGGCGGTGAAGTGACGGTCGTCACCGTCGGCAGCGAGGAAGCGGAAAAAGAGCTGCGCACGGCGCTCGCCATGGGCTGCGATAAAGCGGTGCTCATCAACATTGACGATGATGTCGAAGAACAAGACCAATATACGACGGCGAAAGTGCTCGCTGAATACTTAAAAGACAAAAACCCGGACTTGATTTTAGCCGGCAACGTCGCTATTGACGGCGGTTCCGGGCAAGTCGGCCCGCGCGTTGCGGAATTGCTCGGCATTCCGTATGTGACGACGATCACGAAGCTGGACATTGCCGACGGCGGCAAAGTGACCGTTGTGCGCGACGTCGAGGGGGATGAGGAAATCATCGAAACGTCGCTGCCGCTCCTTGTCACCGCTCAACAAGGGCTGAATGAACCGCGCTATCCGTCGTTGCCTGGGATCATGAAAGCGAAAAAGAAACCGCTTGAGGAGCTGGAGCTTGACGATTTGGACCTCGAGGAAGATGATGTTGAAGCGAAAACAAAAACGATCGAAGTGTTCTTGCCGCCGAAGCGCGAAGCGGGCAAAATTTTGCAAGGCGAGATCGCCGATCAAGTGAAGGAACTCGTTCAGCTGCTCCGCTCCGAAGCGAAAGTGGTATAAGCGGAAACCGCTGTCGGCGTTCGGATGAAGCACAACGGGGAATCAAAGGATAGGGGGACTGAAACATGGCACGTAAAGTATTGACCTTAGCAGAAGTGCGGGATGGATCGCTGCGGAACGTTTCGTTTGAAGCCATTGCAGCGGCCAAAACGATCGCCGAAGGCGGGGAAGTCGTCTCGGTGCTCGTCGGCGACCAAGTGCAGGCGCATGCGAACGAACTCATTTACCGCGGTGCGGACCGCGTCGTCGTCATCGAACATCCGAATTTGAAATTTTATACATCAGATGGCTATTCGCAAGCGTTAAAAGCCGTGATTGACAAAGAGCAGCCGGAAGGCATCGTCTTCGGCCATACGGCGCTCGGCAAAGACTTGTCGCCGAAATTGGCCATCAAGCTCGACGCCGGCCTCGTTTCCGACGTCGTCGCCGTCGAAGAGGCAGGCGGCAACATCGTCTTTACCCGTCCGATCTACTCCGGCAAAGCGTTTGAAAAGAAAATCGTGACAAGCGGCATCATCTTTGCGACGGTGCGTCCGAACAACATCGCGCCTCTTGAGCGCGACGAGTCGCGCACAGGCAGCGTGGAAGCGCTCGCCGTCGAGATTAAAGACTTGCGCGCAATTGTCAAAGAAGTCGTCCGCAAAACGGCGGAAGGCGTCGACTTGACCGAGGCGAAAGTGATCGTCGCCGGCGGCCGCGGCGTCAAAAGCGCCGAAGGCTTCAAGCCGCTCAAAGAGCTCGCCGAAGTGTTGGGCGGCGCGGTCGGCGCTTCGCGCGGGGCGTGCGATGCCGGCTATTGCGACTACTCGCTGCAAATCGGGCAAACGGGGAAAGTCGTCACGCCGGACCTTTACATCGCTTGCGGCATTTCAGGCGCCATCCAGCATTTAGCGGGGATGTCCAACTCGAAAGTCATCGTCGCCATTAACAAAGACCCGGAAGCCAACATCTTTAAAGTCGCGGACTACGGCATTGTCGGCGATTTGTTCGAAGTCGTTCCGCTCCTCACCGAAGAGTTCAAAAAACTGAAAGTGCATTCGTAATGAACAACACGGGCGGCTGCAGCCGTCCGTTTTTTGACGGATAAATTCCGCGGCAAAAGCGAATAGTAGAAACGAAGCAAAACATTCGCGCCGACATGCATTCCATGGTATACTTTGCTTGCAGCATTCAAGAAGATGGGAGGGAATCCATATGGCGATTGTCAACGCCACTGACCAAACGTTCGCCGCAGAAACGAAAGACGGCCTCACGCTCGTTGACTTTTGGGCGCCATGGTGCGGACCGTGCCGCATGATCGCTCCGGTGCTGGAAGAGCTTGACCGCGAAATGGGCGACAAAGTGAAAATCGTCAAAGTGAATGTCGATGAAAACCAGGAAACAGCGTCGAAGTTCGGCGTCATGAGCATCCCGACGCTGCTCGTGTTCAAAAACGGCGAACTTGTCGATAAAGCGATCGGCTATCAGCCGAAAGAGGCGCTTGCTCAGCTTGTCGGCAAACATGTGTAGTGATGGCATAGGAAAAATCCAGAGGCCTCTTCCTCTGGATTTTTATTTTTTGTTGAAAAATGGTTGACAGATGGCAGATAATTCTTTATATTTATAACCAACAATTCCTAGTGGTTAAGTTTGTTTTACACCTATTATTCATACTTTTCCTGTCTATTTAGTCATAATTAAGAAGGAGATCAAGAATGACGATCACGTACGTGTGTGAAAGCATTGCAAGAAATGAGCAAAGGAGGAAAAAGCGATCATGAAAAACAAAGTATTCTGGAAAACATTGGGCGGAATGTTAGCAGTCACTTTATGGCTGGCGATGGCATCTGGATGCGGAATACATAACGAGCCTGCGAACGCCAAATCATCGTCATCCTCTCCGCCATCTAGCAAAGTCATCCGCATCGGCTATCAAAAATACGGGACACTCAACATGTTAAAAGCGCGTGGTGACTTGGAAAAACGGCTGAAAAAATTAGGCTACACCGTACAATGGGCGTTATTTCCGGGAGGTCCTCAACTGTTGGAAGCGATGAATGCCGGAAGCCTCGATTTTGGCCATACCGGTGAAGCGCCGCCGGTATTTGCTCAAGCGGCTGGTACACCGCTCTTGTATGTAGCGACGTCACCTCCCAATCCTGTGTCCGAGGCCATTTTAGTCAAAAAGGACTCGTCCATTCAGACAGTGGCGGATTTGAAAGGGAAAAAGGTGGCGTTAAACAAAGGATCGAATGTCCATTATTTGCTTGTGCAGGTGCTCAAAAAAGCGGGATTGACACTTTCTGACATTCAGCCGGTCTATTTGCCACCAGCCGATGCTCGCGCTGCATTTGAGCAGGGGAGCGTTGATGCGTGGGCCATTTGGGACCCGTTTTACGCCGCCGCTGAAAAGGGAGGAAAGGCTCGAGTGCTCGCTGACGGCCAAGGATTGGTAGCGAACCGTGAGTTTTTCTTCGCTTCGCGTTCGTTTGCGCAAAATCATGCCGATGTCGTGCATGTCATCTTAGAGGAGCTGAAGAAAGTCGACCAGTGGGCAAACCGCGATCCGAAAGGAGTGGCAAAGTTTTTGGCGCCGGAACTCGGCATTGATGAAGCGGCGCTTGAAGTCGCATCCAAACGCCGGACATATGGCTTGGAACCGATCACAAACGAGGTCATCACCCAGCAGCAAACGATTGCAGATCAATTTCGCCAGCTAGGGTTGTTGCCAAAGAAAATCGATGTAAACGAAGCGGTTTGGCGTGAAGCCAAATGAAGCGGAGACGGAATGGGAAGGGAAAACGGGGGGTGATTCGTGACAAAAAGTCATCGGCTGGCTTCGTTCGCAGCGTCATCCGTCAACAAGGACGCAGGACGGCGGCAGCTTGGATGAGAAACCACACTAGGAATGCGGAGGGGGAACGCGATGAAATCGTCGAGATGGACAGAATGGACTTGGGGGAAGGCGGTGCCATGGGTGTTGCCTGTTGCTCTGCTTGTGGCATGGCAAGCGGCTGTAGAAGCTGGTTGGTTGTCTTCGCGGGTGCTGCCGGCACCGACCGATGTGATCGCTGCTGCTTGGAATCTCGCATCAAAAGGAGAGCTATGGCAGCATTTGTCCATTAGTTTCTGGCGAGCTCTGACTGGATTTGCGATCGGGGGATCAATCGGATTTCTGCTCGGCTTGCTCAACGGGGTGTTTCGTCCGGCGGAACGTTGGTTGGATACATCGATTCAGATGATTCGAAATATTCCGCATTTAGCGATGATTCCACTCGTCATTTTATGGTTTGGCATCGGGGAGGAGGCGAAAGTATTTCTTGTTGCGCTAGGTGTGCTGTTTCCGATGTATGTCAACACATTGCATGGCATCCGCAATGTCGATGCTGGTTTGCTTGAAATGGGGCGCGTCTATGGACTTGGACCATGGCAGCTTTTTTGGCGCATTTGGCTGCCGGGCGCGTTATCGTCGATTTTGGTCGGGCTGCGCTATGCGCTGGGCATTATGTGGTTGACGCTCATCGTCGCGGAAACGATCGCTGCTGACCGCGGCATCGGGTATTTGGCCATGAATGCACGTGAATTTATGCAAACAGATGTCGTTGTGTTCAGTATTTTGCTTTACGCGCTGTTTGGCAAGCTCGCAGACAGCATTGCCCGTTTTTTGGAAAAACGTTGGCTTCGCTGGAATGTCAACTATCAAAATCGGTAACTGACATAAACGGAGTGGGAAAGGAGAGCGAGAGATGGAAACAGGACGAGGAGCAGAGCTCGTATTTGCGCAAGTGGCCAAACAGTTTGGCGATCAACAAGTGTTGCGCCGCATTGATTTAACGGTCAAACCGGGGGAGTTTATCGCCATTATTGGTCGCAGCGGCTGCGGAAAAAGCACACTATTGCGCTTGGCTGCTGGATTGGAGACGCCGACTTCCGGCATGATTCAGCTGGATGGACAGTTGCTTCATGGGTTGAATACAGCAGCTCGCGTCATGTTTCAAGACGCTCGTCTGTTGCCATGGCGGCGCGTCATCGACAATGTCGGCCTCGGCTTGAAAGGTGACTGGAAAGAACAAGCAATCACAGTGCTCGAACAAGTCGGTTTGGCAGACCGCGCGAATGATTGGCCATCGGTGTTATCCGGCGGCCAGCGTCAACGGGTGGCGCTCGCCCGCGCATTGATCAGCCGTCCACAGTTGTTATTGCTTGATGAACCGCTCGGTGCGCTTGACGCGTTAACGAGAATTGAAATGCAGCGGCTGATCGAACGATTATGGAGGGAACAACGCTTTACGGCTTTGTTGGTCACGCATGATGTTGATGAAGCAGTGATGTTGGCGGACCGCGTCGTGCTCATTGAGGACGGGGAATGCGCGCTTGATTTGCCTGTGCGCTTGCCGCGGCCGCGTCAGCGCGGCGATGCGGCGTTTGCTGATTTGGTCGATACGATTTTGCGCCGCATTTTAAGCGCAGAATCTGATGAGAAAGTCATCGCCGCGTCTTCGATGAGTGAAAAAAGGAGGGCGCTATAGACAGTGAAAAGAAGGCTCCTTTTGTTTTCGGTGTTGAGTGCATTCCTGTTGTTGGCAGCTTGCGGCCAAGAACGTTCTGCTTCCTTGTCTTCTCCTAAACAGTCGGCATCGACGGATTCTTGGCCGAAAGAATTGCACGTTGGCTTTCAAAAATCATCATTTTCTCTCTTTTTGAAAGAGAAGGGGTACTTGGAAAAACAATTGCAAAAGCATGGCGTTCAAGTAAAATGGTTTGAATTCCAATCCGGTCCCCCCCTTCTTGAAGCGTTGAATGCAGGACAGATTGACATCGGCTATGTCGGAGGAGCGCCCGCTGTGTTGGCGCAGGCCAATCCGGATTCACAGTTGGTGTATCTTGCCTATGAACCGGAAGTCGCGCGGGCGATCATCGTGCCGAAAACATCGTCGATTCATACGGTGGCGGATTTGAAGGGCAAAAAAGTGGCTTTCGGCAAAGGGTCAAGCGCCCATTATACGTTATTGACGGCGTTGGAGACAGCTGGATTGACACTCAACGACATTACCCCCGTGTATTTGCAACCGTCTGAAGCGCGAACTGCGTTTGAGCGAGGTGATGTTGACGCTTGGGTCATTTGGGATCCGTTCTTGGCTGATGCCGAAGTGAACGGCGGGGCGCGCATTTTGATTGATGCGAAAGGACTTCCAAAACAATATGGATTTATCGTGGGGCGGAATGAGTATGTGAAACAGTATGCCAATGTAGCTCAGACTGTCATTGCACAGCTGAACAAAGTCCATCAAGAAATTCACTCTTCTCCAGATGAAGCCGCCAAACTATTGGCCAAAGAAACGAAAATTGGCGAAGAAATTTGGAAACGGACGTTGAGCCGAAGAGGATATGGTGTGTTTCCGCTGACGAAGGAGGTGATCGACGCCCAGCAGCGCATTGCAGATCGTTTTTATGAAGCCGGGTTGATCTCAAAACGGGTCAAAGCGAAAGATGCTGTGGTCGTCATAAAGGAACAATAAAGTAATCCAGTAACATTAACAGTTCATGAATACAAGCCGTTCTACTGAACATGACGGGGCGTTGTAAAAGCCGGATCCCCTTGAACAACGCCCGCCAAAGGGGCAAAAGGGATGTCAAGGACGACGGGGGCAAAAAAAGAATGTGGGAGGGAAACAAATGACAACGGTGGCCATTATTTCTGGAAGCCCGTCGCACACCTCGAAAACGAATCGGGTGGCTGAATGGGTGAGCGAGCAATTGCAACAGCTCGGCCACACGGTGCATTTCATCCGATTGCGCGATTTGCCGGCTGAAGATCTGCTTTATGCTCATTCATCGAGTGAGCCGATCGCCGAAACACATGATTGGATCCGCCAGTCGAGAGCGGTCATTGCGTTAAGTCCAGTGTATAAAGGGAGTTACACCGGCATTTTAAAAGCGTATTTGGATTTGCTTCCGGAAAAGGCGTTTGCAGGGAAGCTGGTTGTGCCGATTGTCACGGGGGGAACCATTGCTCATCTGTTGGCTCTCGAATACGCGCTCAAACCGATTTTCTCCATTTTGGGCGCGCGGGAAATCTTGCATGGCGTCTTTATTTTGGATTGGACGTTGGGGCATGATGACGAAGGTCGCCTTGTGCTTTCTGACGATTTGTTGTCGCGGATGGAAGAGGTCTTTCAATCCATTTCCTGTGCAACCGAAAAAACCGTGATTGGATAAGGAGGAAAAAAGATGGAGTTGCTTTGGTTTATCCCTTCTCATGGCGACGGCCGATATTTAGGGACGACAAAAGGTGGTCGCTCCCCAGAATACAGCTATTTCAAACAAGTCGCCCAAGCAGCCGACCGCTTAGGATATACGGGCGTGCTCATTCCAACCGGCAAATCGTGCGAAGATCCTTGGCTGCTCGCTTCGGCATTGGCGGCTGAAACCGACCGTTTGCGCTTTCTTGTCGCTGTCCGTCCCGGATTGATGACGCCGACGTTGGCTGCCCGCATGGCTTCCACATTCGATCGGATTTCCGATAGCCGGCTGCTCGTGAATGTCGTCGCCGGTGGCGATCCCGTTGAGCTGGCAGGGGATGGGTTGTTTTTGTCCCATGACGAAAGATATGAGGCAACGGACGAGTTTTTGACGATTTGGCGTCGATTGCTTGCAGGAGAAGAAGTGACGTTGAGTGGAAAACATGTGTCGGTCAAGGGAGCCAAACTGCTATTTCCAGCGGTGCAAAAGCCGTATCCGCCCATCTTTTTTGGCGGATCGTCGGATGCCGGCCAACGGGTTGCGGCGCGCCATGCGGATGTGTATTTAACCTGGGGCGAGCCTCCTGAACAGGTGAAAGACAAAATCGAACGGGTAAGGGAGCTTGCTCGTCAAGAAGGCAGAAAAATCGAATTTGGCGTTCGTCTCCATATTATCGTTCGTGAGACGGAAAAAGAAGCATGGGAAGCGGCAGAGCGATTGATTCGCTATGTCGATGACCGGACGATTGAAGAGGCGCAACGGGTATTTGCTCGTTACGATTCGGTGGGACAGCAACGGATGCGACAGCTGCACGGCGGAAAGCGGGATTCGTTGGAGATCAGTCCAAATCTATGGGCTGGGGTAGGATTGGTGCGCGGGGGTGCGGGCACGGCTCTCGTCGGCGATCCGGAAACCGTGGCCGAGCGTCTTCGCGAGTATGAGCAGCTGGGCATCCGCTACTTCATTTTGTCCGGCTACCCGCATCTGGAAGAGGCGTATCGAGTGGCGGAGCTGTTATTCCCGTTGTTGCACTTGAACACTCCTTCCTCTTCCTCCATTCAGGGAGAGGTTGTGGGCCACGAATTTTTCCCTAATGTGATTAAAGTTTGATTGATTGCGAAAGAGAGGACCGGCAACGAGGGAGTCCTCTCTTTTTCATCATGTGTTGACATTGAAATTCATTTTCTCTTATAATCTTATTGTATTGATATTGATTATCATTTTTTTGGATGTGTGAACGGGGGGATACATAATGTCATTGAAATGGAAGTGGCTCGCCGTGTTTGCCGCCGCGGCGTTGGCGCTTGGCGCGTGCGGCCAGAGCAAACAGACGGCGGGAACAGAAAAAGAAAGCAGCAACCAAACGGCTGTGGAAAAACAAGAAAAGCCGAAAGAGGAAGAGAAGACGGAGAACGAGAAGGAAGAAGCGGAAGTCGATTATGCGGGAGCGTTCAGCGAAGCGCTCGCGGAGCTTGAGAAGGCGAAGCAAGGCGGGGCGGTCGACTTCGGCAAAGTGGAGAGCATCTACAAAGAAAAGCTGCAGCCGCTTGTACAAAAACGTGACGCGGAATTTGAAGATACGCTTGACCAACATATTACCAACGCACTGGCCGCCGGCAAAGACGGGTCGCTTGAGCCGTTGGTTGTCAAGCAAATTTTTGACAAGCTGATGCAAAAAGTGTTTTACACGACGATCAAGCATGAGTTTACCGAAGCAGAAGAACATTGGGCCAATAAGGAAGAAGTAAAGGAAGAGCTTAAGGAAGCCAAAACCTTTTACGCGATTTTGCAGTCGACCGTGGAAAAGCGCGATGCGGCTTACGGAACGAAGTTGGTTGACGCGATCAACGGGGCGTTTGCCCAAATGGAGCAAGCGGTCCAAAACGATGATGCGCTCTCATTTGCCCTCGGCAAGCAAGTCGTGGACAAAACATTGATGAAAACATTCTATTTAGCGAGCGGAGCGCTGCCGCACGGCTATGCGGCGAAGGCGGCGGCTGCGGCCAAGGAAAACGCCGAAGAAGCCAAAGTGGAGCAGGCGGAAGGCTGGGCGTTTTATCAGTCCGTCTATCCGTATATGAAACGGCATGCCGCGGAGGAGGCGGACTACATTTTGAAACAGTTTGACCTGCAAACCGATGTCAAAACGCTCGATCCGAAAGCGGTGAACCATGCGTTCGTGCGCGGATGGGCGAAAGTGGCGCTTCACGAATATGAAGAAAGCAAAGAAAATTGGGGGCAAGACAAGTCGGTGATCACCGCCTTAGAAGGCGCGCTCTTTATTAACATGATCGAACAGGATATCAAAACGCTGCTTGGCGACAAAGCATACACCGACTTGAACGAACAGGCGACACGCTACCTAGAGGCGGCAAAGGCAAAAAACAAAGCTGAGGGTGACAAATGGCTGCCGCAAATTGAAGCCGCCCTGCAACAAGTGATTGAAAAAGCGAAATAACCTAGCAAACAAGGGGATGACCCAAAAGGGTAATTTTCCTTAACAAAGCACAACATATTGTTTCTTAATGATTGTTTTATACCTATAAAAGGGTGTCCCGATCCTTTTGGGACACCCTCTTGTATGACGAAGGAGGCAGCGGATTTGATGTCGGCAGAGTGCTCGATGGTGGATGTCAGGCAGCTTGTGTGCCTTCAGGGCAGCCGTCTGTCCGGAAACGTTTGGTTTTTTTCATGGCGCCGCGACTTTTCCGAGCGGCTGTGGTAAGATGCTGATGGATAGTCCATTTTGTAATGGGGTGAAACCGTTGAAAATTGTTGTCACTGGAGGAGCCGGATTTATTGGCAGTCATTTGGCCGCTCGTCTGCATGAACAAGGTCATGAAGTGGCAGCGATCGATTGTTTTCATCCGTACTATCCTGTTGAGCGGAAGGAGCGGCAGTTTCACGCGCTCACCGGCGGCCGGGTGCCGCTTGTCCGCTTGGATTTGCTTGATGGGGAGCGAACGAAAAGGTGGCTGGCCGAGTTTCGCCCCGATGTCGTCTACCATTTGGCGGCGCTGCCGGGCGTGCCGTATTCGTTGGCGCATCCGCTCGCTTACATCGATTATGACATTAAGGCGACGGTGAACGTTTTGGCGGCGGCGGGGGAAGCGGGGGTGGCGCATGTGCTGTTTGCCTCATCGTCATCGGTGTACGGCGACCGCGGCAATGTCCCACTCCGGGAAGAGATGGCTGACGGCCGCGTCGTTTCGCCGTATGCGGCGGCGAAATACGGAGCGGAATCGTTTTGTCATGCCTATGCCCATTTGTATGGCTACCAAATGACGATTTTTCGCTATTTCACCGTTTACGGGCCGTGGGGTCGTCCGGATATGGCGATCGGCACGTTTTTGCGCCGATTGCTGGCGGGCGAGGAGATTGTCGTATATGGCAAAGGAACGGCGCGTGATTATACGTACATCGATGATATTGTGGAGGGCATGATCGCAGCACTTCACCGCAGCGGTGGGCGAAGCGAAGTGTTCAACTTGGGCGCCGGGGCGCCCGTCACCATGGAGCAGCTGCTCGCTGAGTTGCGGAAGCACTTTCCCGATCTGAAAATCGTGCACGCGCCGGAGCGGAAAGGCGATGTGAAAGCGACATGGGCGGACATCACGAAGGCGGAGCGGGCGTTTGGTTACAAGCCGAAGGTGGCGTTTGCCGAAGGGCTCGCCCGCACGGTGGCGTGGGCGCGCGAATATGAGCGGTAAACCGGCGGCTAAAGCGGCGTTGCAAGCAGCTGGGCTCGCGCTTCTTTTCTTTTCCGCTTGGTTGACATACCGCTGCTTTGACGGCCGGCAGATGCTCCATCATCTATCCAGGCTAGTCAGCCGCCCGATCGAGATGGCTGCCGCTGCTTTCGTATATGGCTTGTCGTTTTGGCTGCGGGCGTGGGCGTGGAAGCGATATGTCGGAAAGCCAATCGCCTTCTCTGTTTATTGGCGTGCCGTGCTGCTTAGTTTGTTTGTTAACCATCTAGCCCCAGTGAAAATCGGTGATGCTGTGCGTATGGCTTTGCTTGCCCGCCAGCCCGGTGTTTCAGCCAGCGAGGCCATTGAATCGGTGGCGGTGATGCGGCTCCTTGATATGGCGGTGCTTGGTGGATTGACTGTCATCGGGATGTATGCGTATATGCATTACATTCCCCACATTTCTCTCTTGGCAGCGGCCGTTGCGGCCGGGTTCGTGCTGACCGTGATCGTGTTTCGCCGTCCGCTCCGCCTCGATCGGTTATGGCGGCGATGGCGGAGCGTATTTCACGGCTGGAGCGGCGCGGCGATGGTCGGGGCGGTGACGGCGAGCTGGCTGTGCGAGGCGGCAGTCATAGGTGTGATCGCCAAAGCGGTCGGTATACCGCTTTCTTTTGGACAGGCGGTGTGGGCAAACAGCGCGACCGTTTCCGGACAAATTGCCCAAATCGCTCCCGGTGGACTCGGAACGTATGAGGCGGTGATGGGGTTTGCCTTAACTACGGTTGGTGCACCGTGGGATGTGGCGTATATGGCCGCGGTGTTGACACATGCCTTTAAATTTCTGTTTTCTTACGCCGCTGGTGCCGCGGTATTGTGGTTTTGGCGGTCCGACTGGCAGGCGGTGCGGAGCGTATGGAGAAAGGAAAGGGAGAGGCGATGAAAGAAGCATCACGATTCGAAAAAATCGCGGCGCGCTGCTGGAATTTGCTGAATGAAGGAAAGCCGTTCACGCCGATTTTTGTCGTGGGAACGATGAGCATCTACCATGCCGCTGATCTTATGGGCGGCCATGCATGGACATGGCTGATTGGCCTGACGGCGGTGCTGCCGTTGTTTGTTGTCTATTATGTGTACGATTATCCACTGTTTTTGCGCAATTATTTATGGATCCCTTATGTCGTGTTTCTCATCGTTTGGTCGTTCGCTGATGCGTCGTTGTTGTTGTTGGCGTCGGGGCTTTACTTTTTCTTTACCGTCTTTTTTTGGGGGACGCTGTATTACCATTTGCGCATCGGCACGTCGTGGTGGAATTTCACCCGCTTTTGGAAGCTGGTGCTGAAAAACAGCGATTCGACCAGCGGCAACGCCCAAGAGCAGCTGCCAAAATGTTTTCTTCTTTTGTCCGTATGGGAATACGCTTCGCAGCAGATCGATCAAGGAGCGGCTTTGGCGCCGCTGTGCGGGGCGCTTTGGCTGTTTGCCGCTGGGGTGTGGCTGTTTTCATGGATTTTGCATCGGAATTTGTTCGACTGGCAGCCGGAGATCATTCCGACTTATACGAACAATGTGCCGAGTCCCACCGCGCCGGTCAGTGACAAAGTGTATGTCATCGTGATTGATGGGATGCGCAAAGACCGGTTTGAAGCGGCCAACGCCCCGTTTTTAAAGCGGCTGCGCGCGCAAGGGACGGAATTTGCGCAAATGGAAACCGTCTATCCGGCGCGCACGGTCGTCTGCTTCACCTCGATGCTGACGGGGACGTATCCGTTTGAGCACGGCATTCGCTCGAATATGGTATGGAAGCTCGGAGCGAAAGTGGAAACGATCTTCGACTCGCTCCGCAAAGTAGGGAAAACAGGCCGCTTGCTTGGCATCGCTCATTTGGTCGATTCGTTCGGCGACGATGTCGAAACGGTGACGGCTGTCATGCCGAACGACCTCGCCGACCGTTATATCATCGAGCGGGCGAAACGCATTGTGGAAGAGCAGCACCCGGACTTGCTTGTCGTGCAATTGATCGCCACCGACCAGACCGGCCATAGCCGCGGTGTGCTGTATGACGAGTATATCGAAAAAATTGAAGAAGCCGACGCGTTGATCGCGGAGTTTGTCGGCTGGCTTGAGGAACGGGGCGAGCTCGAGCGCGCGACATTGATTGTCTGCGCCGACCATGGCCAAGCGGATGGCATCGGCGGCCACGGCCACCTCGATGAAGGGGAGCGGTATGTGCCGTTTTTTCTATACGGCCCGGCGATTGAGGCAGGAAAACGAGTCGATGAGAAAAAAAGCCTCGTTTCGCTGGCGCCGACGATCGCCTATTTGCTCGGCGCGCCGTATCCGAGCCATAGCCGTGGTCCGGTTTTGATCGAGGCGATGAGAAAGGAGCATTCCCGTTAGGAGCTTTTCCGGGGACTTGATCAAAAAAAGCCCTCTTGGTATGATGCAGGGGTGTCAAACACATCACTCACCATACCAAGGAGGACTTCAGATGAATTGTACACAAAA
>NZ_JBREBQ010000008.1:0-109016 GCF_052906625.1 Geobacillus sp. CCR
CCAAGGGCTGAAGAGTCTTTATCAACGATATGAATCTCTGCGTCAGACTTAATGGAACCGCCGTATACCGAACGGTACGTACGGTGGTGTGAGAGGACGAGGGTTAGTCACCCTCTCCTACTCGATTAGCGGGCGATTATTGCCTTTGCAAGAAATATTTCTCAATATCATCCAACATCAAATGAGCCGCGAGCACACCGCCAGCCGTGTTCCAAATCGTGTCGCTCACTTTGTATACTTTTCCTTGTTTAGCGACATTTAAGTTTTGAAAGAGCGGGTCGTTGATCCATTCTTTTTCAAGTTCGCTCGCTTTGCCGTCCCCCGTCTCATATGTAAAGTAGAACAGGATGTCGCCATCCATTGCTGGAATGCGTTCTCTCGTCACGCCGGTTTCCGCAAAGTCGTTTACGTTTTGCGATTCCGGGCGGGCGAAGCCAAGTTGATCCAAAATGACGCCGGAGAACGAGTCTTTATGGTAAATGCGCACGTCGCCGGCCATAAAGCGGACGATGGATACTTTCATCTTCAGCTTGTCACCGAGTTTTGCTTTTAAGTCTTCAATGCGTTTGTCATATTCTGCAATGACTTGTTTCCCTTTTGCCTCTTGGTTTACGGCTTTCGCATAGAGCATAAAGTTGTCTTTCCAGTTGCCGCGCAGCGTTTCAGAGAAAACGGTTGAAGCGATTTGTTTCAACTGTTCATAAATTTTTTCATGACGCAGTTTGTTGCCGATAATCAAATCTGGTTTCAAGGCGGCGATCGCTTCAACGTTCGGCTCTGATTCCAAACCGAGCTCTTTGACGCCGTCCATTTTGTCTTTAATATGGTCGTACCACGGATCGCCCGTCCACGATTTGACGGCGCCGACCGGCTTTATGCCTAGCGCCAGCAACGCTTCTGTTCCTTCGTTTGTCAATACAACAACCCGTTTGGGCGTGCCTTTGATTTCGGCCGTGCCCATGGCGTGTTCGACTGCGTAGCTTGCTTCTTTCGATTGATTGCTGTCCTTCGGTTTGGCCGTTTCTTCCTGTTTTCCGCCGCAGCCGGCAAGAAGCAGGAGGGAAAGGATGAAGGCGGAAAGAAGGGTGAGATGTCGTGATTTCACTAGCCAATCCCCCTTTGTATTTGATAATGAATTTCATTTCCGTGTTATATAGTAATAAAAGTGAGAATCATTGTCAACTATAAAATGAAAAAATGATAAAAAAATCATAAGAAAACGTGAAAAAACATTGACGATGAGAGTCATTATCAAATAGACTTGACGATAGAGATATAGAAAATGAAGCAAGGGAGATCTCAGAGATGCTGGTGACAAACCGTCAAAAAATGGTTGGCCTCATCGGTTTGCTGATTGTGCTGCTTGCCGCCATGTGGATGAGCATCGTTTGCGGATATACCGATACGAGTTGGCGGCAGGCGGTGGCGGCTCTCATCGACAATGATGGATCGAATGCCCATTTAGTCGTGGCGACGGTTCGGCTGCCGCGAGCGTTGATTGCGGCTGCCGTTGGCGCCAGCTTGGCGATGGCCGGAGCGCTCATGCAAGCGCTGACGCGAAACCCGCTCGCTTCGCCAGGCATTTTCGGCATTAACGCCGGGGCCGGTTTTTTGATTGTTGTGATGGTCACCTTTTTTTCCATTTCTTCATTGCAAATGTTGTCTTGGGTCGCATTTATGGGGGCGGCGATGGCGGCGTTGATCGTGTTTGTGATCAGCGCCGCGGGGAAGGACGGGCTGACCCCGCTCAAAATGACGCTCGCCGGCACGGCGGTCGCGGCTTTATTTGCCTCGCTGACGCAAGGGATGCTGGCGATGAATGAAAAAGCGCTTGAAGAAGTGCTCTTTTGGCTGGCCGGGTCGGTCGCCGGCCGGAAGCTCGAGCTGTTGGCAGCCGTCTTTCCGTATTTGGCCGCCGCCTGGCTTGGGTCCATGCTGCTGGCGCGCCATGTCAACATCTTAATGATGGGAGACGATGTAGCGAAAGGGCTCGGGCAGCGGACAACCTTCATTAAAGCGGCCGCCGCTCTCTTAGTTGTCCTGCTCGCCGGCGGTTCGGTCGCTGTTGCCGGTCCGATCGGCTTTATCGGCATCATGGTGCCGCATATGGCGCGGGCGCTGGCCGGCGTCGACCACCGCTGGCTGCTTCCATACTGCGCCTTGCTTGGCGGGATTTTGCTTCTTATGGCCGATATTGGGGCGCGCTACGTTCTGATGCCGCGCGAAGTGCCGGTCGGCATCGTCACCGCCTTGCTCGGCGTTCCATTTTTCATCTACATTGCCCGCAGGGGGATCGCCGCAAAATGAAAAAATACATCACGGTCCGAATGGGAAAACACATCTCGTTTTTCTATGACAAAAAAGCTGTTGCGGTGCTCGCCGCGCTCATAGCAGCGGCCGTCTTACTTTTCCTGATCAGCATTGGCAGCGGCGAAATGCGCATGTCCCCGCTTGAGGCCGCTGCCGCGCTGTTCGGATACGGAGAGGAAATGCATCAGACGGTG
Source organism: Geobacillus sp. CCR (assembly GCF_052906625.1). Lineage (NCBI taxonomy): Bacteria > Bacillati > Bacillota > Bacilli > Caryophanales > Anoxybacillaceae > Geobacillus > Geobacillus sp. CCR. The sequence goes on from NZ_JBREBQ010000008.1 coordinate 2,505, forward strand.
ATTGTGACGTTCCGCCTGCCGCGTGTGCTTGTCGCTTGGTTGGCCGGAATGGCGCTGGCTGCCGCGGGTGCCATTTTGCAAGGAATGGTGCGCAATCCGCTCGCTTCGCCGGATGTGCTCGGCATCACCGGCGGAGCGGCGGCCGCGGTCGTTGGCTTTTTGGCGCTGTTTAGCGATGAAAACAACTCCCTCACCGTCAGCATCCACTGGCTGCCGCTTGCCGCCTTTCTCGGCGCAGCGGCCGCTGCTTGGCTCGTGTATATGCTGGCGTGGAAAAACGGCCTCGCCCCGCTTCGGCTCGTGCTTGTCGGCACCGGCGTTTCTGCGCTCATGCAGGCGTTGACGACACTGTTGATGATCACAGGACCCATCTATCGGGCGAGCCAGGCAAACGTGTGGATTACGGGCAGTGTGTATGGAGCTTCTTGGCAGCACGTTTCGCTCATGGCGCCATGGGTCATCGGACTGCTCCTTGTGGCGATATTGGCCGCGCGGCATGTCAATGTGCAGGAGCTGGGCGATGAGCTGGCGATTGGGCTTGGCGGCGCGGTCGAACGGCAACGGCTAGGCCTTGTTTTGCTTAGCACCGCGCTCACCGGCGGCGCGGTCGCTTTCGCCGGCGGCATCGGCTTTGTCGGGCTGATGGCGCCGCATATGGCGCGCCGCCTTGTCGGTTCGGCGTTTGGCGCTCTTCTTCCGACCGCTGCGCTGTTAGGCGGTGTGTTCGTCATGGGGGCGGATTTGGCTGGGCGGCTGCTTTTGGCGCCGACGGAAATTCCGGCTGGGGTGTTTACCGCGGCGATTGGAGCACCGTATTTCATTTATTTATTGTACCGAAGTCGGAAATTATAAGGAGGGATGCGCATGCATGGGTTGCAGGCGAAAGAGTTGACGCTATCCTATGGCGAGGCGATCGTTATTGACCGTTTAGACTTGACGATTCCAAAAGGAAAAATCACGGTGTTCATCGGCGCGAACGGCTGCGGCAAGTCGACGTTGCTGCGCGCCTTGGCCCGGCTGCTAAAACCAACAAGCGGCGCTGTGCTGCTGGATGGAAAAGAAATCGCCAAACAGCCGACAAAAGAAATCGCCCGCCGGCTCGCCATTTTGCCGCAGTCGCCTATGGCTCCGGAAGGACTGACCGTGTTGCAACTTGTGAAGCAAGGGCGCTACCCGTATCAAACGTGGTTCAAGCAATGGAGTGACGAAGATGAGCGGGCGGTTGTGCGGGCCCTAGAGGCAACTGGACTCGCCGAATTCGCCGAGCGGCCGGTCGATTCGCTTTCCGGCGGACAGCGCCAACGCGCATGGATCGCCATGACATTAGCGCAAGAAACGGACATCATTTTGCTTGACGAGCCGACGACGTATTTGGATCTCGCGCATCAAATTGACATTTTAGATTTATTGTTTGAGCTGAATGAAAAAGAACGGCGGACGATCGTCATGGTGCTTCACGATTTGGATTTAGCGTGCCGTTACGCCCATCATCTCGTCGCCATTCGCGATAAAACGGTGTATGCCGAAGGAAAGCCGGAAGACGTCATTTCCCGCCAGCTCGTGAAAGATGTGTTCCAAATGGATTGCCAAATCACGTACGATCCGATCTTTGGCACCCCGCTTTGCATTCCGTATGGGAAAGGACGGCGAATTTTACAGAAAGAAGGCGTATCGTGATGAGACTGCGTGAAGACGAAATGAAAACGTTGGAAACGTACCGTTTTTCAAGCGGGGCGGCTGATGTCTCGTCGTCGATGTTGTTTGCTTGGCTGCTTCATGACGACGGGCAGCTCGCGAAGTATGTCGCGCACGTCCGCACCGAGATGGGAGCGGCAAATGACGCCGTTGCGGCGTCGATGCTCGTCAAACGATTAAGCTTTTTGGCACCGATGGCGCTATACGCCATGTCGGTATGGAACAAGCGGCTTGTGCTCGATCCTGGACGAATTTGGCTTGACACGGACGGCGAAGGGGAGATGTGGATGCCGCGGTTTCGCTTTGAGCCGCCGGAAGCGGAGGCGTGCGGCATTGAGCGCAGCCGCTGGCGCGAGCAAGTCGTTCGCGACGTGTTCGCCGGCTTGTTCGCTCCGCTCATCGCTCGGTTGCGGCGCCTGACGCGCATATCGCCGCTCGTCTTATGGGAAAATGTCGCGATTTACGTGTATTGGGTATATGAACGTTGGCTTGAGGATGAGTCGCTTGCCCCGGTCGCCGACCGGCTGCGCGATGATTTCCGCTTCCTTATTCATGAAGCCGACGGCCGCCTGTTTGGACAAAAAGACAACCCACTTCGCCGCTTTTTTAAAGGAGCAAGCGGCATGCAGCGGACGACGTGCTGCCTGTACGTGCACACAAAAGGAGGGACGTGCTGCCAAACGTGTCCCACTCGCGCCCGCCAGCGGCAAACCGGGTGACCGGAAGGCCGCCGGTGGGCAGTTCCATATTTTTGACAAAATGTTTGCGAAATTTGTTGATTTTTGCCGTGATTTTCGTGAAAATGGAAGTGTGGACATCGCTTATTTTGGTGAAACGGCGAGGTAGCAATTGCATGGACAAATATACGGCCTTTTTCCATCACTTCACAGAAGCAGTGGTCATCTTGAATTTGCAAGGCGTGATCATTTACAACAATCCGGCTTTTGCCGGCTTGGCGCTGAGTGAAGAAGAACAGAGGACGCTGTCCGTCGAAGGACGGGCGTTGGTTGAACGGGTGAAACAGCGCCCGGCTGCCTTTCGCTGGGAGTTGCTTGACGGCTTATTGGTTGCAGGCGTGTCGCCGATCATCGGTGAAAACGGACAGACGGCCGCCGTCTTATGCGTTCTTCGCCGCCAAGCGGAGGAGAGCGGCCTGCAAGCGCGGCTTGCCGAAGCGGAACGGCGTCTGCAGCTGATTGTTGAGCATTCGAACGATTACGTGTTGATTTTTTCTCCCAATCGTGAGTTGTCATACATTCCGCCGTCATGGAAGCGAAAAACAAACAAGCGCCTTCCAGTGTCATACGAAGAGGTGCTGACATTTGTCCACCCTGATGACGCCCCGGTCGTGGCACAAAAATTGGCTGAGCTGTACGATACATACGAGACGCAATCCGCCGAATTTCGCAAGCAAGGCGAGAAAGGCGAATGGGTTTGGATGGAGGCGCAAGGGAAGGCGATCATCGATGAAGCGGGGACGCTCGATTGCGTCATTGTAACCGTGAAAAACATCAGCGAGCGGAAACGGTATGAAGAGAAGCTCTGTCAGCTTGCCTACTTCGATTCGCTTACCGGCATCGCCAACCGCAGCTATTTCGAGCGGCATATTCATGAGCTGATCGCGAGTCAGACGCCGTTTGCCCTTTGCTATTTGGATTTTGACAAATTCAAATGGATCAACGATCATTTTTCCCATCAAGCCGGCGATTACTTTTTGCGCGAGGCGGTCAAGCGCGTCGAGCGGGCGTTGCGTCCCGGCGACTTTTTTGCCCGCATCGGCGGCGATGAGTTTGTTCTCTTGTTGCCAAACATCACGAAAACGGAGATGACCGCCTTGGCCGAGCGGCTTGTCAGCTCGTTTCATGAGCCGTTTTATTACGAAAAACAGCTGATTCAATCAACATTGTCGATCGGCATCGCTTTTTTCCCGAAAGACAGCGATCGGATCGAGCAAGTGATGAAATATGCCGATCAAGCGTTGTACGAAGTGAAAGAGCGGGGGCGGAACGGCTATGCCTTTTACCGGCCGACCGAGCATCGGCAGGCGGTGATTGAGCAAGATTTGCCGTTTGCTATTATGCGCGGGCAGTTGTATTTATGCTATCAGCCGAAAGTGAGGCTTGCCAAAGGCCGGGCAATGGGCGTTGAGGCGCTGTTGCGCTGGCGCCACCCGGCGCTCGGTGAAATTCCGCCGCTCGATTTCATTCCGTTGGCGGAGGAAAGCGGGTTTATTTTTGAAATTACATTATGGGTGTTGGAACAGGCGTCCCGTCAAGTGAAAGAGTGGGAAAGAAAATTTCCGGGCCTCAAGCTCGCAGTCAACTTGTCGCCGTTTTTGCTCAATCGTCCGGAGCTCATCGAGCATGTGAAGCGCATTTTGCGGGAGACGGGGCTAGCGCCTGATCGGCTCATTTTGGAAGTGACCGAAAGCGGACTGATGGAAAACATCGAAACAGGGCAGCACATTTTAACCGAATTGCAACGTCTCGGTGTGCAGGCGGCGATCGATGACTTTGGAACCGGTTTTTCATCGTTGGCTTACATCCGCAATTTGCCGGTGTCGCTGTTGAAAATCGACCGCAGTTTTATTCAAGGCATTGCGGAAAATTCGAAAGATGCAACGATCGTTGATACGATCATTCATTTAGCAAAAAGCCTGGATATTGAAGTATTGGCCGAAGGAGTGGAGACCGAATCGCAGGTGGCGCTTCTTTCGCAAATGCATTGCGACTACGCGCAAGGATTTTATTTCAGCCGTTCGCTTGAAGCGGAAAAGTTGCAGCAATGGCTTGAGGAGTACAACCGCACGGCTTGCAATGGGCCTTCGTCATAAGTCGGTCATTTCCACTCATGAGTTTCCTCGGCTTGCCGCAAACTACACTTGATGACTAGGCAAGAGGAGGAAAAACCATGGAATTTGCGCCAAGAAGCGTTGTGATCGAGGAGTTCATCGACACGCTCGAGCCGATGATGGAAGCCTATGGACTCGACCAAGTCGGCATTTTTGAAGAGCATGGTGAAGGCAATCGCTATTATGTCGGCTATACGATCAACAAAGACGATGAGATGATCACCATTCACATGCCGTTTGTAAAAAACGAACGCGGTGAACTGGCGCTTGAGAAGCAGGAATGGACCGTTCGAAAAGACGGTCGGGAGAAAAAAGGCTTTCATTCGCTGCAAGAGGCGATGGAGGAAGTGATTCATTCATGATAAGCGGCCGGGCTCGGCCGCTTTTTCGCCATCGAAAGGGAGAGGAGCATGATTGCGGAACTTCACATAGCAGACGACGAAACGGCCGTTAAGGTGCTGCACCTACAGCGGCGCGCGTATACGATCGAGGCGCAGATCATCGGCAGCACGGCGCTCCCGCCGCTTCACGATACGATCGCTTCTCTGCAACGATGCGGCGAGCGCTTTTTCGGCTATTTTCAAGGGGAACGACTCGTTGGGGCGATCGCTTGCAAGCGGAATGGGAAGACGCTTCGCCTTTGCCGGCTGATGGTCGATCCGGATTGTTTCCGCCAAGGGATCGCCAGCGCGTTGCTCGACTTTGTCATCAAGCAAGAGCCGTCGATAAGCGAGATCGTCGTGACGACCGGAAGCGGCAACGCGCCGGCCATTCGCTTTTACGAACGCCATGGGTTTCGTGCCATCGAGCGCATCGAAACGCCGGAAAGAATCGAGTTAACGAAACTCGTGAAACGAAGCGGATGACACGCGGGTACGAGTTTCCGGTTGTGTATGATGCCGATTTTGGCCATACAGATCCAATGGCAGTGTTGCCAAAAGGCATTCAAGCAGAGATGAAAACGGACAAAAGCGGATCTGTTGCGTTTCGCTTGCCTGAGCGGGCGGTTGAATGAGAGGTAGATTAATAGAGAGGAGACATGAGGGAAGACATGGCGACAACCTTGTATTTGACCAGACATGGGGAAACGAAGTGGAACGTCGAAAGGCGGATGCAAGGCTGGCAAGATTCGCCGCTCACGGAAAAAGGGCGGCAAGACGCCATGCGGCTTGGAAAGCGGCTTGAAGCGGTGGAATTGGCCGCGATTTACACAAGCACAAGCGGCCGGGCGCTTGAGACGGCGGAGATTGTCCGCGGCGGGCGGCTCATTCCGATCTATCAAGACGAGCGGCTGCGCGAGATTCATCTTGGCGATTGGGAAGGAAAGACGCATGACGAGATTCGGCAAATGGATCCGATCGCGTTCGACCATTTTTGGAACGCGCCCCATCTGTACGCTCCACAGCGAGGCGAGCGGTTTTGTGACGTGCAGCAGCGGGCGCTTGAAGCGGTGCAGAGCATCGTTGATCGGCACGAGGGAGAAACGGTGTTAATCGTCACTCACGGCGTCGTGCTGAAAACGCTCATGGCGGCGTTCAAAGACACGCCGCTTGACCACCTGTGGTCGCCGCCGTATATGTACGGCACGAGCGTGACGATTGTGGAGGTGAATGCGGACGTGTTTCACCTGGTTGTGGAAGGCGATGTTTCCCATCTAGAAGAAGTCAAGGAAGTATAGATAGGGAAGAAGGATGGAGAATTGGAGGCGGCGCTGTTTCTTCGGTTCATCGCCATAATATGCGCTTGGCCAATCGGATCGGTTTCTTGCGCCATCATGCAACCTCATTCATGATTCAAGAAATGGATGAAAGCTATGAGTGGGCGCCTTCCAGTACAACGTTTGGTGAAGAACTGCTTTTTCTTATCAAGTCTAGTTGTCCAAAAAAACAGCCCCGTTTTCCTCGATCGGGAAGCGGGGCTGCGCCGTTTATACGAGCCCGAGCCATCTCGCCAGCTGTGCGGTCGTAAAGGTGACCGCAATGGCAATCGCTGTCGGCAAGGCAAAGGCGACGAACGTCCATTTTGCGCTTTTCGTTTCTTTGTAAATGTTGACGAGCGTCGTGCCGCATGGGTAGTGAAGCAAGGAAAACAGCATCATATTGAGGGCGGTGAGCCACGTCCAGCCGTGGTCGAGCAAAAGTTGTTTAAGAGAATGCAGACCATCGGCTTCGATGAGCGCCCCCGCGGATAAATAGCCCATCAGCAAAATCGGCACGACAATTTCATTGGCTGGCAAGCCTAAAATGAACGCCATCAAAATGTAGCCATCCAATCCCAATGCTTTGGCAAATGGGTCAAGCCAGTCGGCTAAATACGCCAGCACGGTCGTATCTCCCACGTGAACGTTGCCGAGCACCCATGTCAGAATGCCGGCCGGCGCCGCAACCGTTACCGCCCGTTTCAGCACATAGAGTGATTTGTCGAGGGTGGCCCGGATGATCGTCTCCATGATTTTCGGGCGTCGGTACGGCGGCAGCTCCAGCGTGTAATGGGTCGGAATGCCGCGCAAGGCCGTCTTGGATAAGACCCATGAAACGGTCAACGTGACGACGATGCCAAACAACACCATGGCGACGACCACACCCGCCGTAACGAACGTTTTCCATCCGCCTGTATAGCCGGCTGCCATAAATAAGGAGGAAAGCAGGATCAGCGTTGGCCAACGTCCATTGCAGGGGACGAAGTTGTTGGTCAAAATGGCCAGCATTCGTTCGCGCGGTGATTCGATAATGCGCGTCGACATGATGGCCGCCGCGTTGCAGCCGAAGCCCATGGCCATCGTCAGTGATTGTTTGCCATGCGCCCCCGCTTTTTTAAACAAGCGATCCATGTTAAAGGCGACACGCGGCAAGTAGCCATAATTTTCGAGCAAAGCGAATACGGGAAAGAAAATCGCCATCGGCGGCAGCATCACACTGACGACCCAAGCCGTGCCGCGGTATAGGCCAAGTACAATGAGGCCGTGCAACCAGTCGGGGGCGTGAATCGCTTGAAAGGCCATGGTGAGATACGTTTCGATCGTTCCGAACAAGCGGGCGAGCGAATCGGAAAATACGTTGGCGCCGGCGATCGTCATGTAAAGGACAGCGGCGAGAAGCGCCAGCATAATTGGAAATCCCCACCGCTTCGACGTGACGATCCGGTCAATCTGTTCCGTTCGATCACGTTTCACGCTCTTCGTATGATTGACACATTCTCGATAAAGCTCGGCCGATGTTTGAAAGATGGCGGCAACGATTTGCTCGCGCACATTGTCCGGCGCCAATGATTTCGCTTCTGTCATTAAGCGGTCAAATCGATTTGATGGATCCGCAACAGGCATACGCGTTCCCCTCCTTGATCAATGGTTGCGGCGGTTGTTTCAGCGCTTGAAGCAGCGATGTATCGCCGTCAAGGAGACGAAGAGCGATCCAGCGAGCAGGATGCGTGTCACCCATCAGTTCCTTGACAAGGGGCAAGAGCTTGGCAATGCCTCGTTCGATTTCCGGGCTGTACCGGATGGAAAGCGGGGTGGTGTGAATGCGGCCATGCGCCATGGCATCCACCGCATCAAGCAGTGCATCGATTCCTTCCCGGTTGCGGGCCGAGATCGGCACGACCGGCACGCCGAGTTTGACGGCTAATTTTTTTGTATTGATATGAATGCCTTTCTTTTTCGCTTCATCCATCAAATTGATAGCGATAATGACGCGGTCGGTCATTTCCAATACTTGAAGCGCTAGATTCAAGTTGCGTTCTAATGCCGTAGCGTCGACCACAACGACCGTGACGTCAGGACGTTGAAACAGGAGAAAATCGCGCGCCACCTCTTCATCGGCTGAATTGGAATAGAGCGAATACGTTCCCGGCAAGTCGACGATCCGGTACAACGTGCCGCGGTGGCGGCATTCTCCTTCCGCATGAGTGACCGTTTTCCCGGGCCAGTTGCCGGTATGTTGGCGCAGGCCCGTTAAGACGTTGAACAACGTGCTTTTGCCGGTGTTCGGATTTCCCATTAAGGCAATCGTATACGTCCTATCAGTCATGGCTGATCTTCTCCCCGTAAATATAGTCGCTTTCTTCTTTCCTTAATGCGATCGTCGTTCCACAAACGCGATAGGCGGTCGGGTCGCCAAGCGGGCTTCTTTGTCCAACCTTCACTTCCCCGCCGGGTACAAATCCCAAATCAAGCAATCGTCGTTTTAACACAGGATCAGGAACATCAACCTTTTCGATGCGAAAGCGATCACCCGGTTTCGTATCGGAGAGGCGGCAGTGTTTTGCTTTTGCCATAAAAGTTTCCCTCCGGTTAATATTTTTTGTTAAGGACATTTTTTTGGATTAGACCAACTTTTGAATTTATCATATTCCAGTTGCCTCGCTGTTGTCAACCCATTTGCTTCTTCTTTTTCTGACAGAGTTGTCGAACCGACAACTATTCAAAACAGTAGGAAATCATGTTATCATATGAATAGTCTGAACAAACTATCGGCAGAAAGGCGGTGACGGCGTCCATTGACGCACGATGAAATGAAAACGATTACGGAAGGGACGATTCTTTGGCAGCCGACGGAGGAGCAAATTCGGCAATCGAACATTCGACGGTATATGGACTGGCTGAAAGAGAAAAAGGAGTTGTCATTTAACTCGTACCGCGAACTATGGACATGGTCAGTTGAGCATCTTGAAGAATTTTGGGAAACGGTTTGGGAATATTGTGGTGTTCAGGCGGCAACGCCGTATGAGTGTGTGCTGCGGGAGCGGAAGATGCCAGGGGCGGAGTGGTTTCCAGGCGCTGCGCTCAACTATGCGAAACATATTTTCCGGCATGCGCGCGCCGACCGCCCGGCCATCATTTTCCGCTCGGAACGCGTGCCGTACCGGGAAGTGTCATGGCAGGAGCTCGGCGAAAAAACGGCGGCGATCGCCAAAGCATTGCGAGCGATGGGAGTGAAGCGCGGCGACCGCGTCGTCGCGTATATGCCGAATATCCCCGAGACGGTGATGGCGTTTTTGGCGTGCGCCTCGATCGGCGCCATTTGGTCAAGCTGCTCGCCGGATTTTGGCGCTGGCAGCGTCATTGACCGGTTCGCGCAAATCGAGCCGACTGTCTTGTTTGCCGTCGACGGCTGCCAATACAACGGCAAAGAATTTGACAAAATGCCGGTCGTATCCGAATTGCGCGCCAAATTGCCGTCATTGAAAAAGACGGTGCTGCTTCCGTATTGGCGCGGGCAGATGGAAGCACCGGATGAGGGCGTCGTGCTGTGGGATGATGTCGTGGCGGACAAGGCGGAGCTCGTCTATGAAGACGTTCCGTTTGACCATCCGCTTTGGATTTTGTATTCTTCGGGAACGACCGGTTTGCCGAAGCCGATCGTCCAAGGGCATGGCGGCATTTTGCTTGAACATTTGAAAGCATTGACTATTTCAGAAAACTTGACGAAAGACAGCACGTTTTTCTGGTTTACGACGACTGGATGGATGATGTGGAACTTTCTCGTCGGCGGACTGCTGGCCGGGTCGACCATCGTGCTCTATGACGGCAGCCCGACGTATCCGGATGGCAACGTTTTATGGGAGCTCGCCGAGAAGGCAGGCATCACCCATTTCGGCACAAGCGCGGCGTTTATCAACATCTGCATGAAGCTCGGCCTGAAGCCAAAAGAGCAATATGACTTGTCAAAGCTCGAGGCCGTGCTCTCGACCGGTTCGCCGCTGACGGTCGAAGGGTTCGCCTGGGTGTATGAAAACGTCAAGGATGACATTTGCCTGGCATCATGCAGCGGCGGAACGGATGTGTGCACCGCGTTTGTCGTCGGTTCGCCGATTTTGCCGGTGCGCGCCGGCATCCTCTCGTGCCGCGCGTTGGGCGCGGATGTGCAGGCGTTTGACGAAAACGGCCAGCCGCTTGTGAATGAAGTCGGTGAACTTGTGATTACAAAACCAATGCCGTCGATGCCGCTCTTTTTCTGGAACGATCCAGACGGCGAACGGTATCGGAACAGCTATTTTGACACGTACCCGGGCGTCTGGAAGCACGGCGACTGGATTAAAATTGACGAACAAGGGGGATGCGTCATTTACGGACGCTCCGACTCGACGATCAACCGCGCCGGCGTCCGCATGGGCACGAGCGAAATTTACCGTGCGGTCGAAGCGGTCGACGGGGTGTTCGAAAGCCTCATTGTCGATTTGGAAATGATGGGCAAGCAATCGTTTATGCCGCTGTTTGTCGTCCTCAAGCCGGGCGCAGTGCTCGATGACGAGCTGAAAGAACGCATCCGCCAATCGATTCGGCAACACGTCTCGCCGCGCTTTGTTCCAGATGAAATTTACGAGGTGAAGCAAATTCCGAAAACGCTAAATGGAAAGAAAATGGAGATTCCGATCCGGAAACTGCTCTTAGGCTTCCCGCTCGAAAAGGCAGTCAACCCGGGCTCAATGGCCAATCCAGAGGCGCTCGACTTTTTCCTCGAGCTGGCGAAGACGCTGGCGGCGAAGACGCAGACAAGCTGAAATGCGAAAGGTTGTTATTAAGTGACGATGCTTAATAACAACCTTTCTATGTATTAGTGAATTATAAATAGAGGAGTCGGGGGCATGGAAGAAAACAAGCGGACTAGGCCAGTTTGGAAATCCATCGGTGATTGAGGAGCGGACGACGGTGAAAGAGATGTTGGGGCGATGAGACGAGACGGTGTCCGTTTTCATGATGAGAAAGTCCGGAAGATCTGTTTAGGAGAACCTTCCGGGCTTCATTTGCGGCGACGATGATTCGGAGTTTTAGTATGACGTAAGCAGGGGGATGTTGTTTGATGATGGCTATGTTCACACAGGATATGGAACAAGCTTTAAACGTCGAAGAGATCAACGAAATGGAGCGGACTGACGTCTAGTACATATTGAGCGCCGTCTTGACCCGCTTGATCTCCTTTTTGTTTTCGAACAGCTCTTCAACTAAAATGTTTTGGCCGTTGGCGACATCGGTGATCCGTTTGTCCATGTCGGCCACTTGCTGGCTTAATTGGTTGAGTTGTTCATTCGTTTGCTGCACTTGTTTGGCGAGCTGGTCGACTTGCTCATGAGTTTGCTGTACTTGGTGGTTCAGCTGCTGCACTTGGCTGTTAAGGTGTTGGACTTGTTGGCCCAGTTGCTGTACTTGCTCATTTGTTTGTTGCACCTGTTGGCCCAGTTGCTGCACTTGCTCGTTTGTTTGTTGCACCTGTTGGCCCAGTTGCTGCACTTGTCCGTTCGTTTGTTGCAGCTGCTCGGCAAGTTCTTTAATGGCTTGCCAAATCATTTCATTTGAGATCGCTCCCATTCGACAATCCCCTTTCTGGTTCGATTCTCCTTCTATTATACATGACGAAAGAAAGAGATGATAGAAGAAAGATGACGAAACGTTTTTCTTTGCGGCGCGTCCTTCGAATGTGATATAACAAAAGAATGTCAGTAGTATGCACATACTGGAGGATGAACATGGTGATCCGTGTCAGCCATTTGCATAAATCGTTCCGCGTCCATCGCCGCGAAGCGGGATGGCTTGAGGCGGCGCGCAGTTTATGGCGGCGCGACTACCGCGTCATTGAGGCGGTGAAGGACGTTTCGTTTACGATTGAAAAAGGGGAGATTGTCGGCTTTTTAGGTCCAAACGGGGCGGGGAAAACGACGACGATGAAAATGCTTGCTGGCCTCTTGCATCCGACATCAGGAGAGATCACGGTCGGCGGGTTTGTGCCGTTTGAGCAAAAGCCGGAGTTTAAAAAAATGATGAGCTTGGTGATGGGGCAAAAAAGCCAGCTCATTTGGGACATCCCGCCGATGGAGACGTTTTTGGTCAATAAAGCCATTTATGACATCGACGATCGGGCTTTCCGCCAGACGCTCGAGGAATTGACGGAACTGCTCGACTTGGCGCCGCTGTTGGACAAGCCGACGCGCAGTCTGTCGCTCGGGCAGCGGATGCGCTGCGAGCTGGCGGCGGCGCTTTTGCATCGGCCGCAAGTGTTGTTTTTGGATGAGCCGACGATCGGGCTTGACGTTCATACGCAAGAAAACGTGCGTCGCTTTATCGTTGACTACAATCGGGAGCACGAGACGACGATTTTGTTGACATCGCATTACATGGGTGATGTTGCAGCGCTTTGCGACCGGGTGATGATCATCAACTACGGGCGATTGATTTACGACGGGGAACTGTCAGTGCTGACGGAGAAGCTGGCGCCGTACAAGCGATTGGAAGTCCGGTTTTCACGGGTTCCGGACATGGATTGGGGAGAGTATGGCGAAGTGGCGGAAATCGAAGAAGGAACAGTCGTATTGCGGGTGGCGCGCGAGAAGGCGGCGGGGACAGCAGCGCGGTTATTAGAGCGGTTTGATGTCCGCGACATCAATATTGAAGACCCGCCGCTTGAGGAAGTGATTACGCGCGCGTTTCAGGAGGAGCGTGTATGATTCGCAAATATATCGCTTTGTTGCGGATGAAATACATCGAAATGCTCGCGTATCGTTTGGCGACGTTCGTCTGGATGACGGGTGCGATCACGCAGCCGCTGATCACGATGTTTGTCTGGATGAACATTCATCCGGAAGAGAGCGATTCGTTTGTCTTTTATTTTATGGCCGTCATTTTTGTCGAACGAATGACGAGCGCGTGGGATGTATGGGAGCTGGACCGTGAAATTCGCGAAGGGACGTTTTCGAATTTGCTGCTTAGGCCGCTTCACCCGATCCATTGGGCGATCGCGGAAAACATCATTTATAAATGGCTGTTTGCCGTCATTTTAGTGCCTGTCTGGGTAGTGGCAGCGACATTTTGGCCGGCGCTTCGTCCTCACATGACGGCAAGTCAAATCATGTTGTTTTTGATGGCGGTTGTATTGGGTGCGGCGCTTCGTTTTTTGCTTAGTTACTCGTGCGGGTTGCTTGCGTTTTGGATGACGAAAGTGGCGGCTGTGTACGGCGTGATCGACGTCATTTCGTTGTTTTTGTCAGGACGGATCGCGCCGCTTGGGCTGCTTCCGCCGCAGCTTCGCGAATGGAGCGAGTGGCTGCCGTTTCGCTATATGATCAGTTTTCCGATCGAAATCGCCACCGGGGCGGCGGATGGAGGAGAGTTGGCGCGCGGCTTTGCGATCGCCGCCGGGTGGATGATGGCGCTGATTGGTGCTTTGCAATGGCTGTGGAAAGCGGGGATGAGAAAAAATCAGGCGGTAGGTGGATGAACATGCGGCGATACGGGCGGGTGTTCCGCGAGTTTTTCCGCGCTTGTTTGGTCGAGGAAATGGAATACCGGAGCGAATTTTTCGGCAATTTTATCGCCAGCTTTTTTGGCATCGCAATCGCTCTGTTGACCGTCCATATCTTTTTTTACCAGACGGATCGCTTAGGCGGCTGGACGTATGGGGAAGTGCTTGTGCTGCTCGGCGTCTTTAATACGCTGCGCGGATTCATCGATTTTGCGCTCCGCCCGAACATGCCAAGGCTGCTTGAGCATGTCAGGCGCGGCACGCTCGATTATATTTTGACGAAACCGGTCGACAGCATGTTTTACGTCAGCTTCCGCCACCTTGTCTTTTGGCGGCTTATCGATGTGGCGCTTGGCATCGGCGTCATCGGCTTCGGCTTGTATGTTGAACGCTACGTGCCATCGGCGGCCGACGTATGCATGTTTCTGATCGTGATGGTCGCTTCTCTTTTGCTCATTTATTCGCTATGGATGATGTTGATGACGACCTCGTTTTGGGTCGTGCGCATCGATGACTTGTCGTTTATTTTCGATTCGTTTTTTGATACGGCCCGCTTTCCCGGCAGCATGTACCGCGGGGCGGTGCGGTTGGTGATTACCTACATCTTGCCGGCGGTGTTGATCACCAATACGCCGGCTTTGGCGCTGCTTGGAAAATGGCGCATCCCGACAGCGCTGGCGGCTTTGGCTGCGGCCATTCTCTTTTTATGGCTGGCCCGTCGCTTTTGGCGGTTTGCCTTGCGCTTTTACACCGGGGCGGGCGGGTGAGGAAACGGCTCCTTAGACAGGGGCTTTTTTCTTTTGTCATGGTGATTTCGCCAGGGAATCAGCGGCGCGTATATCGACCCATGCCGTCCGATTCGCTTCTGGCCGCCATGAATAATGGAAAAGCGTTTCAGTGCTGATGACCTGTGCGTTCGGTCGACTGTCTCTTTCTTTGCATTGGCTTAGGATGTCTCCTTTCGCCGACGGCTCCCAGATCCATTTTTTCCATATTGATGGTTGGATGGCGGAGAGAATGGACACGGAGAAGGGGGAGGATGACTGTTTCTTTGCTTTCATATTCGTTGACTTTTACGTAAACGTCAATTAAAATAAAATTCAGAATATTGATTCTAGAAAAGGGATGGCCATGCACTATTTCACCATTTCCGATTTGGCGCAAGAGTTTGATGTGAGCACACGGACGATCCGCTATTATGAAGAACGCGGATTGCTCTCCCCAATCCGGACCGAGTCAGGGCAGCGGCTGTATACGAAAAAGGAGCGGGCGAAACTCAAGCTCATTTTGCGCGGCAAACGGTTCGGCTTTTCGCTTGACGAAATTCATGAGATGATTGCGCTGTTTGATGAGGATCGCACGGGGAAGAAACAGCTTGAAAAAACGGTCGAATACGGGCGGCGGAAATTGAAGGAGGTGAGCGAGCGGATCGAGGATTTGCTTCAGCTGAAGGCGGAGATGGAAGCGCTGCTTTCCGATTTTGAACAGCGATTGCGAGAATGGGAGGAATCGGATGGATGAACATTTCAGAGCTGCTCGCCCGGAATGCGAGGAAATTTCCAGAGAAAACGGCGGTCATCGAAGGAGAATCATCGCTGTCGTATGCCGAGGTCAACTGCATGGTCAATCGCTTGGCCTCATCATTGGCTCGGCTTGGTGTCGGACGCGGCGATAAAGTCGCGCTGTATATGCCCAATACCAAAGAGTTTGCCGTTTCGTACTTTGCTGTTTTGCGCCTTGGCGCGGTTGTTGTGCCGATTAACGCGCGCTTGACGGCGGCTGAGGTGCAGTATATTCTCGGCCATAGCGAGGCAAAGGCGCTCATCGCCCACGATTGGGTGCATCAAGTGCTCGCCCCGCTTGTCGGTGGAAGCGATGGAATCTGGGTGAAGACCGGGAAGGCGGAAGGCGGTTGGCTGTCGCTCGAGGAGTTGATCGATTCGGGTGATCCAGAAGAGATCGTCTGCCCAGCCAAAGAGGATGATGAGGCGACGATTTTGTATACATCGGGGACAACGGGGCGGCCAAAAGGGGTGTTGTTCACGCATCGCAATGTGATCACGGTTGCGGACATGATCGTGATCGAAACGAAAATCGACCGTCAAAGCCGCCTGCTGCATCTCATGCCGCTCAGCCACTCAGCGCCGCTTCATTTGTTTTTCATAGGCGGCACGTACGTCGGTGCGACCCATGTCCTAGCGCCTGCGTTTTCCCCGGATGCGTTGCTCGAACTGGTCGAGCGTCACAAGATCACCCACTTTTTCGGCGCGCCAGTGGCGTATTTGTTGACGGCGAAGCATCCGCTGTTTGACGAATACGACCTTTCTTCGGTCCGTTGCTGGATGTACGGCGGGGCTCCGCTGTCGCGTGAGGAAGTGAAGTTTGTCGCCAGCCGCTTTGGCGCCGGGCGGATGATGTGTTTATACGGTTTGACCGAAGCCGGCCCGAACGGGACGTACTTGTCTCCTGAGGAGCATGGCGAAAAAGCGGGGAGCGTCGGCCGAGATGCCGCTCTTCATTGCGAGGTGGCCCTCGTCGATGAGAACGGACAGGAAGTTGCGCCCGGCGAGGTCGGGGAGATCGTGCTGCGCGGGGAGAGCATCATGAAAGGATACTACAAGGACGAAGAAAAAACGAACGAGGTGATCAAAGACGGCTGGCTGTACACCGGCGATTTGGCGCGCCGCGATGAAGACGGCTACATTTGGATCGTCGACCGGAAAAAAGATGTCATCATTTCCGGCGGTGTCAACATTTATCCAAAGGAAGTCGAAGATGTGCTGCGAACGCATCCGGCGATCGCCGATGTTGCCGTGATCGGCGTGCCGCATCCGGAGTGGGGCGAAACAGCAAAAGCGTTTGTTGTATTGAGCCAACCTCTCGAACCGCTTGCGGAAGAGTGCAAGCGTTTCCTATCTGACAAGCTGGCTGACTATAAAATTCCGCGTCTGTATGAGGCGATCGCTGAACTGCCGCGCAATGCGACGGGAAAAGTGTTGAAACAAGTGCTGCGGATGTGGGAGACGACGGCGCAGGGAGCACAGGGACGATAAGAAGAGGGGAAAGGGGAGAGACGATGAAACCGCTTTATGAAGTCGATCCGAATTTGCTGGCGAATTTGAAACGGCATTTGGATGACGAATTGTATCGGTATGCGGAAGAAAAGCTCGCGTCGTTTTACGAATTTTGCTTGACGGACGTCGACCGCCGCGCCGTGCACACCGACCGCGAAGGGCAGCCGCGCCTCATCAAGTACGACCGGTTTGGGAACGACATTTCCGAAGTATGGGTAAACGAAGGATACGTGCAGACGGCAAAACAGACGTACGAGACGGGGATTGTCGGCTATGTGCACAAGCCGATTCCTGAGCTTGGGAGAAAAGGGAACTATGTTTATTCATATGCCCAAGGGTACATTTTATCCCAAGCCGAGCCCGGGTTTTATTGTCCGGTGACGTTGACGATGGCGACCGCCTATGTGCTCGAGCATTTTGCCGATGAAAAGCTGAAGGCGACGTATTTGCCCCATGTCATCTCCACCGGGGAAGTCGAGTTGTACGAAGGAGCGACGTTTTTAACCGAGCGCCAAGGCGGGTCGGACGTTGGTGCCAATGCGGTGCGCGCCGTGCCGTGCGGCGATCATTATCAGTTATACGGGGAAAAATATTTTGCCAGCAACGCCGGCCGCTGCGGCGTAGCGCTCGTGTTGGCGCGCATCGACGGGAGCGGGCCGGGGACGAAAGGGCTGAGCTTGTTTCTCGTCCCATGGCGCAACGAGGATGGGACATTAAACGGCATCACCATCCGCCGCTTAAAGGATAAATTAGGGGTGCGCGCCGTGCCGTCCGCCGAAGTCGTGTTTGACGGCGCCAAGGCGTATGTCGTCGGCGATCCGGCGAAAGGCTTCTATTATATGATGGAAGCGCTTAATCTCTCGCGCGTCTGCAATGCGGTTGCTTCCGTCGGCATCATGAAGCGGGCGCTTGAAGAGACGAAACAATACGCCGAGCGGCGCACGGCCTTTGGTCATGTGTTGACGAATTACCCGATGGTGCGCGGGACGCTCGCCAATTTGACAGCGAGACAGGAAGTGGAAACGAGCGCCTGCTTTGACATGATCGCCTTGTTTGACCGCGTCATGGCCGCGCCGCATGAAGCGAGCGAGGCGGAGAAAGCATGGCTCAGGCTGCTGATTGCGCTCCTTAAGATGCGCACCGCCGAAGAGGCAATCGCGTTCAGCCATGAGGCGATTGAAATGCATGGAGGCAACGGGTATATTGAAGATTTTGTCACGCCACGCCTGTTGCGCGATGCGCAAGTGCTGACGGTTTGGGAGGGAACGGCGAATATTTTGGCGCTCGAGGTGCTGCGTTTGATGCGCAAATACCGCATTCACGAGCGGTTCATCACAGAGATGAAGGAGAAGGTTGAGCGGTTGACGGCCGAAGTCAAGCCGCTTGCCCGCCCGGTTGAAGAAGGGTTGAAGGAATTGGTGGCCGCGCTCGCCCGTCTTGGCGGCCAAGCGGATGAGGTGCAGACGTTCCACGCGAAAGCGATTGCCAATCGGATGTGTGATCTGTATTTGAGCATCATCGCCCTTGAACGCGGACAGGAAAACGATCGGAATCAGCGGATCGCCGAGCTGTTTGTGCGTCATGTGTGGGAGCGCGGGCTCGTCGATGAACGCATGACGTCGGTGCGTGAGTTTGACTTGATCGTCAGATGTAAAGGAGCGTCTGCCCCGCTTGCCCATTCGTAAATTGGCGGCATGAAGCGGGCCGTGAGCGAAAGGGATGTTCGTGTTGGGCGGACATCTCTTTTTTTGATTGCCAAATGAGCAATGGAACAAGTAGGATGAAAGAAAAGGGAAAAGCGAGAGGGGGAAATGCGCATGGAATTGGTGCGCACGCCGCGCCGGACGAAACGGCGCGTGTGGATTTCGGCGGCCATTGGCGTCGTGATGTTGGGGGTGCTCGCCTGCGTCGGTTTGTCCGTTTATGTCGGCTGGCAGCTGACGCATAAACCGCGCGAGCCGATTACCATGACGCCGAAAGACTATGGCATGGCGTATGAAAGTGCGACATTTACAAGCAAAGATGGGAAAACGGCGCTCGAAGGCTGGATCATTCCGCCTAAAGGAGCGGCGAAGATGACGGTCATTTTTGCCCATGGGTATGCCGGCAACCGGATTCAGAAAAACGTGCCGTTTTTGCCGCTCGCCAAGCGGCTTGTTGACGACGGGTACCGCGTCATCTTGTTTGACTTTCGTGCGAGCGGTGAGTCGGAAGGCGATATGATTACGATCGGCGTCAAAGAGAAAGACGATCTGCTTGGCGTCATCGATTACGCGAAGCGGCACTATCGCGAGCCAGTCGCCTTATACGGCGTTTCGATGGGAGCGGCGACATCGATCTTGGCGGCGGCAGAAGACAATGACGTGCGCGGGGTGATTGCGGACAGCCCGTTCAGCGACCTCGAATCGTATTTGCGAGCCAATATGCCGGTATGGACGCATCTGCCGAACGTGCCGTTTACGTATTTGATTTTGGCGATCGTCCCGGCGCTTGCGGATTTGGATTTGGGTGTGTCTTCGCCCATCCATGCGGTCGATCGTGTCGCGCCGAGGCCGATTTTGTTCATCCACAGCAAAGACGACCGTTCGATTCCATACAAAGAAAGTGTGAAGTTGTACAACACCCATCCGCATGCGTTTCAACTATGGCTGACGGACAAAGCGGATCATGTGAAAAGTTTTTCTCTCTACAGCGATGAGTATGTAGAAAGAGTGTCGGCGTTTTTGCGCTCATTGGTAAAAACTTCTTCGTAAGGCGGCTGCGATTCGTGTTCGGCCGCTTTTTGTATTATAATGGAAGAAATAGAGAATGAAGATGGCATTGATCAACGAATCGAGGAGTGAATGCCATGTGCGGTCGGTTTACGTTGACAGTTGATTTGGAAACATTGCGGGCGTTGTTTCGTTTCCGTTATCAAGGTTCGCTTGCGCCTCGGTTCAACATCGCCCCGAGCCAGGAGGTGTTGACGGTCATTGTGGAAGAAGGGGAGCGAATCGGCAAAATGATGCGCTGGGGGCTTGTGCCGTTTTGGGCGAAAGATGATCGCATCGGTGTCAAAATGATCAACGCCCGGGCGGAAACAGTCGATGAGAAGGCGAGTTTTCACCATGCGTTCAAGCGGCGGCGCTGTTTGATTTTAGCCGATGGATTTTATGAGTGGAAAAAAGAGGGATCGAAAAAAGTGCCGTATCGGTTTACGCTTGCAACGGATGCGCCGTTTGGGTTTGCCGGTCTGTGGGAGCGCTGGGAGGGAGCGAGCGGGCCGCTTGAGACGTGCACGATCATGACGACGAGGGCGAACGAGCTCATCGCCCCCATTCACGATCGGATGCCGGTCATATTGCCTCCCGAGCAGCATGAAGACTGGCTGGATCCGCGTTTAGACGACAGCGAGTATTTGAAATCGTTGCTGCGTCCGTATCCGAGCAGCGAGATGCGCATGTACGAAGTGGCGCCGCTGGTCAACTCGCCGAAAAACGACGTGATCGCCTGCATCGAGCCGGTCGACAGCCGGTCAATGGAGGGAACGTGATGCATCCTGTCATCTTATTTGATGGCGATTGCCTGTTTTGCCATGCGAGCGCACACTGGATCGCCGCCCGCGACCGCCAGGCGGTGTTCCGCTTTGCGGCGCAACAGAGCGCCGTTGGTCAAGCATTGTTAGCCAAGCAGGAGATGTCAGCGGGAGACAGCGTCGTCCTCATCGAGAACGGGTGCTGTTATGTAAAATCCGAGGCTGTCCTGCGCATCGGCCGGCGTCTAGCTTGGCCGTGGAATTGGATGGCAGCGGCTGGGTTTCTCATCCCTCGGCTGTTGCGCGATCATATGTATGACGCGATTGCCAATCGTCGGCATCGTCTCGTTCCAAAGCGTGATCATTGTCAGCTGCCGCCGCTTGAGCTGCGATCCCGTTTTCTTGATGAATGGCCGCGGTGAAGAAGGAAAATACGCCCGTTTGTCGTATTGAAAAGGGAAAGAAACGAGGGAGGGGAAATGTGCATGACAAGCGGAACAACAAGATGGCTTGATGAATGCACGCCTCGGGCGCTCGAGCGTTTTGCCGATGAATTGATCGCTATGGCCGAGCAAAGGGAGAACGAGGATCGGCGCCGGTTTTACGAAGGGATGGCGGTGGCGGCGAAACTCATCGCGCTCCGTTGGGAAGGAAAATGTGCCTATATTGATGATCATTTGCTTGATAACGTATACGAGGCGTTGGCTGTCTTCTCATTGGAAAAACTTGAGGAAACGCTGGCCTTGGAGGCAGAAGAGGCGCATGGCGGCGGCCGCTGCTCGTTTTGTCTCAAAGAAAAACCAAGGCTGGCCAAAGGTCCGCTGGCGGCAATTTGCGACGATTGCCTGCAGTTTGGGCTGCAAGTGATCGCCAAGCAGCCGTAATCGAGGCGGCGGTCATCGTGAAGGCGATGGCCGTCGTTTTTCTGCATAGCGGATAAGCGGGTAGGACAAGGCGAGCAACACGGCGATAAAGGGATGACGCCGCTCCAATGAAAATGCGCCTAGACGCAGCCGCCGGCTGTTCCGGCAAGGCTTCCCTAAATCATACATTGATGATGGGAAGGCGCGGCAGGGAATGCCAAACGTTTCATGAACGCTCCATGAAGACCGTTCCATCGGACATCGTGGTTCGTTCTCAAAGCCTGATTCTCCCATGGCCAACATGTGCAAAAGATGGAGCGCCAAAGGGGACGAAGGCCAAAAGAAGAGAGGAGGAAGGAGAATGATTCCGGTCGTAACATCTGATGAAATGTACGCCATCGACCGAGAAGTGACGGAGCGGATCGGCATCAGCGCTGATTCGTTGATGGAAAACGCAGGGCAGGCGCTGTTTCGGGTGCTGAAAGGGCGGATTCCGCGCGCTGATAGGGTGGCGGTGCTTGCCGGGGCGGGCAACAACGGCGGGGATGGGTTTGTCGTTGCCCGTATGTTGAAAAGCTGCGGCTACGAAACCGATGTATGGCTCATTCCACCAAAGGAAAAGGTGAAAGGAGCGGCGCGCACCGCGCTTGAGGTGTACGAGCGGTCCGGGTATTCGTGGATTCCGTATGAAGGGAATGAACAAGAGTTTGCGATGCGTGCGCCGCACTACGACGTGATCATTGATGCGCTCCTTGGCATCGGCGTGAAAGGCGAGGTTCGCTCTCCGTATCAAGAAATCATTGAACAACTGAACCGCTCGCGGGCTGTTGTGTATGCAATCGATGTGCCAAGCGGGGTGCCGGCGGATGGCGGTGATGTCGCCGCGGCCGTTCGCGCGGATATGACGCTCACCATTCAATGCCCGAAGCTTGGGGCGTACACATTCCCAGCGGCCGATTATTACGGGGAACTCGCTGTTGTAGATATCGGCATTCCGCCGCTCGTGGTCAAAACGAATGCAGCCCGTCGGTTCGTGTGGGAGCGAAGCGATGTCATGCGGACGATGCCAAAGCGGAGGCGGTCCTCGCATAAAGGAACGTATGGCAAACTGCTTGTAGTCGGCGGATCGAAAGCTATGGCAGGAGCAGTGACGCTCGCCGCCAAGGCAGCGCTGCGAAGCGGGGCCGGACTTGTGACCATGGCTGTTCCAGAAACAGTGTACGAAGCGGTTGCCAATCGGATGCCCGAGGCGATGTGCAGGCCATGGCCGGCCGAAGGGGGAGCGTTTGCCGGCGCGGCCGATTGGAACGGGCTGGATGTCGATGCGCTCGCCGTTGGTCCAGGCATGGGGAGAACGGAAGGGGTGCGCCGTCTTGTTGGGGAGTTGGTGCGAAAGCCGGTGCCCCTTATCCTCGATGCCGATGCCCTATTTTTCTGGGATGATTACGCTGAACAGGTGCGCCGCCGAAGCGCGCCGACGGTGATCACCCCGCATCCGGGGGAAATGGCGCGCATCGTCCGTCGCTCCATTCGCGAGGTCGAGCACGACCGCTTTGGGTTATCCAAGCGGTTGGCGATGGAATATGGCGTGTATGTCGTGTTGAAAGGGCCGTATACGATTGTTACGGCGCCGGATGGATCGCAATATGTCAACACGACCGGCAACCCGGCTTTGGCGAAAGGCGGCAGCGGTGACGTGTTGACGGGCATCGTGGCGGCGTTTTTGTTGCAGCACGAGGCGGTGCAGCCTGCGGTGAGCAATGCGGCGTTCGTGCATGGAAAGGCTGCTGATTGGCTTGTTCAACACGGTCATTCGCCTTGGGATGTATTGGCGTCGGACGTTGTGGAGGCCTTGCCGGCTGTGCTCGCTTCGCTGGCGTGATCAACCGGTCCATTGAAAGGGGCGCTGGGGGATGAAAACGATCCAGCTGGCTTGCGAATAACCGGCTGGCGTTTTCTTTCTCCCAGCCTTCTGCGCATAAGGCATGTGGTTCGGGCGCAAACTTTACCGCTGAGGCCGTATTTGCGGCTGCAGCTGTAATCGTTGGTTTATCAGCCGACAATCTTCCACTGATCGCTGGGCTGCGCCCTTCACGCGCTTGAAGCGGGAGTCTTCTTTCGAAACGATGATCAACGTTGCGGAAAGGCGGAAGTTCCATTTTTGGACAAACATGGATATCATGAATGTAGAAATAGAAGAAGGGAGATGGGAGTCATGCCGCAATTTGTTTGGCTCGAGACGGAGGAGGAAGTAAGAAGCGCTTTTCCGGTCATGCGGGAGCTGCGCACTCATTTGGATGAAGAAACGTATGTCGCGCTTGTGCGTGAAGCGCAAGAAAAAGAAGGGTATAAGCTTGCGGCGTTATATGATCAGGACAAAATGGTTGCCGTTGTCGGATTCATGCCGATGATCACGCTCTATAACGGCCGTTTTATTTGGGTTTGCGATTTGGTCACGACATCAGCCGAACGTTCGAAAGGGTATGGAAAAGCGTTGCTGTCGCATGTGCACGAATGGGCGAAGGAGCAAGGCTACGGGATTGTCTCGCTGTCATCCGGCCTGCAGCGGGTTGACGCCCATCGCTTCTATGAGGAAAAAATGGAATATCAAAAAGTGAGTTATGTGTTTTTGAAACGCTTATCGATTTGAATCCAACGGCGTCCGTTCAGCGGGCGCTTTTCATTTTGTGGTAGAAAGTTGTTCCACTTTTCATTATAATAAAAAATATATAACTCGTATTTTGGAATTAATATTCTGATATTCGGAACAGAGGGGCAATGATGAATAAAACGGTCTTAAAAACAAAAGAACTGCTTGATTTGTTTCTCGATTGCGAACGGTTGACGCTGCCGGAAATGGTCGAGCGGCTTCGGATGCCCAAAACGTCGGTGTACCGGATGGCGCAGTCGCTTGTTGTCCTTGGTTTTTTGCAAAAACGAGGCGATTACTATGAGCTCGGTTTAGCCTTCTTGACGTTTGGCGCGCTCGTCGCCGAGCGGCTCGATATTCGCCGGGCGGCGCTGCCGGTGATGAAGCGGCTGAAAGAGGAGACGAACGAAGCGGTGAATCTTGTCATTCGCGACGGTGATGAGGCGCTGTATATTGAAAAAGTCGAGACGTCCGAGCCGGTGCGCGTCTATACGAAAGTCGGGCGGCGCGCCCCTCTGTATGCCGGGGCGTGCCCTCGTGTCTTGCTCGCGTTTATGGACAAGGCGGATCGGGAACGTTATTTAGAACAAGTCGAGCTTGTCAAAATCGCCAAACATACGGTGACCGACAAAGAAGCGCTGCGCCGGTTGTTGGAAGAAGACCGGGACCGCGGCTATACGGTCAGCTATTCTGAGCTGGAAAACTATTCGGCCGCCGTTGCGGTGCCGATTTTCAACCATGAAGGCGCGGCGGTTGCCGGGCTGAGCGTTGCCGGGCCGGAACAGCGCTTTTCGCCAGATGATGTGGCGCGCATCGTTCCGCGATTGAAGCAGGCGGCGATGGACATTTCGCGCGAACTCGGCTTTCGGGGGAAGGGATGACGGTGGAGTATACGTTGTTTCCATTATGCGAATATGCGGTGACGGTTCGGTTTTCAGACCGCATTGACGAGGACGTGAATGATATCGTCCACCAAACGGCCGCCCGGCTTCAGGCCGAGCGAAAAGAAGGCATCGAGGAGATCGTGCCGGCGTTTTCGTCACTCACCATCTACTATGATCCATTGGTGATCGATTACATCGGCATAGGCGCATGGCTAAGGAAAAACATCAGGCGGTCTGAACAAGCGGTGCGGCGTTCGGCGCGGACGGTCGTCATTCCCGTCTGTTACGGCGGCGAATTCGGTCCGGATTTGCCGGATGTCGCTCGTTTCCATGGGATGACAGAAGACGAAGTGATAGCGCTCCATTCGGCCGGACGCTACCGAGTTTATATGATCGGCTTTTCTCCTGGATTTGCCTATTTAGGAGGGCTGTCGCCGCGCTTGGCGACGCCAAGGCGGTCGGTGCCGCGCACAAAAGTGCCTGCCGGTTCGGTCGGCATCGCCGGCGGACAGACGGGCGTCTACCCGCTTGCGACGCCGGGCGGCTGGCAACTGATCGGTCGAACGCCGCTGAAGCTGTTTGACCCGCACCGAGAGAAGCCAAGTTTGCTTGCGGCTGGCGATATCGTCGCGTTTCAGCCGATTGGGGCTGATGAATTTGCACGTTGGAGCGAGGAACATGATTGACGTCATCGAGGCTGGGTTGTTTACAACCGTGCAAGATGGCGGGCGTTTTGGCTACCGGCATGCCGGCGTGCCGGCGGGCGGGGCGATGGATGCGTGGGCGTATCGCCTGGCTAATGCGCTTGTCGGCAACAACGGTGATGAGGCGGTGCTTGAGGCGACGATGGCCGGACCGACGCTTCGGTTTCGCGTCGAGGCCGTCGTTGCGGTATGCGGCGGCGATTTCCCGTGCACGCTCAATGGGCAGCCGATTTCCCTTTGGAAACCGGAGATCGTCAAATCGGGCGATGTGCTCGAAGTAGGGGTGTGTCGGACGGGGTTTCGGGCGTATATCGCTGTATCAGGCGGCATCGACGTCCCGCCCGTGATGGGCAGTCGTTCCACGTACGTTCCAGCCCAGCTTGGCGGGCTTTCAGGCCGCCCGTTGCAGCGGGGCGATGCACTGCCGGTCGGCGTTACTCATGGGCGTCGTGTTATCGGCCGGATGCGTTGGGGTCTTGCTTCGGCCGCCCGCCGCTATATTGGTGGGAAAACGAAAACGGTGCGCGCGGTTCCCGGTCCGGAGTATGACGAATTTACGCCGGCGAGCCGCCGCCAGTTTTTCGCCGCCCGCTATGAGGTGACGACGCAGTCCGATCGGATCGGCTATCGGCTTTCTGGACGGGCGTTGGCGCTTGTGCGCGAGTGGGAGATGGTCTCGGAAGCGGTCGTTTTCGGCACGGTGCAAGTCCCGGCATCCGGCCAGCCGATCGTATTGATGGCGGACAGCCAGACAACCGGCGGCTACCCGCGCATCGCCCAGGTTGCGTCTGTGGATTTGCCGATTCTCGCGCAGGCTCGTCCGGGTGACTTTATCCAATTTCAGCCGATCGAGCCGGAAGAAGCGATGTGGCTTTATCGGGAACAACAGCAACGGCTGGCTCGATGGATTGCGGCCATTCGCCGTCAATGGGAGGGAGAACGGTGAGGACGATTGATTTGAATTGCGATTTCGGCGAAAGCTTTGGGGTGTATAGGCTTGGGCAGGAAGAAATCTTATCGTACGTGACCTCTGTCAACATCGCCTGTGGGTTTCACGCCGGCGACCCGCTCGTCATGCGGCGGACGGTGCAACTCGCCATCCAGCATGGCGTTGCCATCGGCGCCCACCCGGGGTTTCCGGATTTGCTTGGCTTCGGACGGCGCGCCATGGCCGTTTCGCCAGAGGAGGTATACGCCTATGTAGTCTACCAAATCGGCGCGCTGGCTGCGTTTGTGAAGGCGGAAGGCGGCGTGATGACGCATGTTAAGCCGCACGGCGCCTTGTACAATATGGCGGCGAAAGACGCGGCGCTGGCCGAAGCGATCGCCAAAGCGGTGCATGATGTCGATCCGATGCTTGTCTTATACGGCTTGTCGGGAAGCGAACTCATCCGCGCCGGCCGCGCCTGCGGCTTGCGGACGGCGAGCGAAGTGTTCGCCGATCGGACGTATCAGGCGGACGGTTCGCTCACCCCAAGAAGCGATCCGCGCGCCATCATCGCGGATGAAGACGAAGCGGTCACGCAAGTGCTTATGATGATCCGCGACCGGCGCGTTCGCTCGGTGCAAGGGACGGACGTGGCGATTGAAGCCGACACCGTCTGTCTCCATGGCGACAATGAACAGGCGGTGCGATTTGCCAAGCGGCTCTATCAAGCCTTGCAAAACGAAGGAATCGCCATTCAGGCGCCGCGCCGAGAGGAAAGACGATGAAGAAAGCCGGAACACCATATTTGGCGCCCTTGCCGTCTTCTTTAATGGTGTATATGGGCGTGTGCACTGCCATGCAGCAGCTGCCGAATAAGCGCCTTAAGCAGGAAACTCGCTTAGGGCGCTGTTTTCATTTGGAGCTGTTTATTGCTTCTTCTAACTTATACCGATTTTTTGGCTGGCTCAATGAAATGGCCTTCATGACAGTCGATCTTCAATTGGTTACAATAACAAAGAGAGGTGACGGAACGAGAAAGGAGTACAAAAGGATGCACTACGCCATTCCGACAGTGGTGGTCAGCGAATGCCTCGGCTTTTCTGCCTGCCGGTATAACGGCGATATCATTCACAATTCGTTTGTCTCTCGTTTAGGGGAGTTTGCTCGGCTTGTGCCTGTATGCCCAGAAGTGGCCATTGGGCTTGGGGTTCCGCGGGAGACGGTCCGACTTGTGAAACGAGGCGAGGAAAGGCGGCTTGTGCAGTCGTCGACGAACCGAGATTGGACGAGGGAAATGAATTTGCCACCTCCTTTGTTTTTGACAGAGGCGGAGCGGGCCGCGCCCCCTGGATACTCTTTGTTCAGCGCGGTGCAGTTTGGATACGTTTTGATTTTGGCTGCCGCTTCGGCCGAACGGAACGAGTCGAAGAAAAAGCTGGCTGCGAGCGCAAAGGAAAGGACAAGCGGGATCACGAATCTCATCATGTGTTCCTCCTCTTTGCAACATAATGGTAAGCTTTTCTAGAATCATATTTTGCCATATTGGCTTTTGTCTATCAACCAAAAACGAACAAGCAAATGATGACGGGCCAAGAAAGGGGAAACGGTATGCACGGAGCAGACATCAAAGCGATCGTCTGCCGCCTGTTGTAGGCGGTGTATTTTTTTGTTTTGTATATTCAGAAAATTATTGAAAATATTCATGAAAGCGTGTACAATAAAAAATAGTCGGCTATATACCAACTGGTCAGTAAAAAAAGCTATCCAATGCTGCTTGCGTGGAGGCTGCCGCAGTGAACGATCGCGTGAAAAGGAGGAGGAAAACGGAATGAATACGAGACATTACCCGTATTGGCCGAAACGGCTCTCAAAAACGCTGGCTGTGCCGGAGACGACGCTGGTCGACCATTTGGAAACAACGGCGAAGCGCTATCCGAACAAAACGGCGATTTACTATTACGGAGCCGTGTATTCGTACAAACAGTTG
Source organism: Geobacillus sp. CCR (assembly GCF_052906625.1). NCBI lineage: Bacteria > Bacillati > Bacillota > Bacilli > Caryophanales > Anoxybacillaceae > Geobacillus > Geobacillus sp. CCR. Next base: position 30,885 of record NZ_JBREBQ010000008.1, read on the forward strand.
CTCGATGAAGTGAACGCGTTGGCCGGCTATTTGCAGCAAAAGCTGTCCGTCAAACCGGGCGACCGCGTTCTATTGTACATGCAAAATTCTCCGCAGTTTGTCATCTCCTACTATGCCATTTTGCGCGCTGAAGCGATCGTCGTGCCGATCAATCCGATGAACACCTCAGAGGAGCTTTCCTTTTACGTCAATGATTGCGAAACGAGAGTCGCCATCGTTGGGCAGGAGCTGCTTGACAAAGCGGCCCCGCTCCTTGGACGAACGGCGTTGGAACAAATCATCGTCGCCGCTTATTCTGATTATGCTTCCGATGAATCGCCGGTTTCGCTTCCGGCTGAAGTGGCGGCGCCGCGGCGGGCCATTGGGGATGAGCGCATTCTTTTATGGGCGGACTGCCTCGGCGCCCAATTGCCGCCGCTTCCATACAACGGCCATGTTGATGACATCGCCGTCTTGCCATACACATCCGGGACGACCGGGGTGCCAAAAGGCTGCATCCACCCGCACCGGACGGTGAACGCCAACATCGTCGGCGCCTACCACTGGGGCGATGTGACGAGCGATTCGGTCGCGTTGGCGACGCTGCCGTTTTTCCATGTCACGGGGATGGTCCATAGCATGCATACGCCGATTTTCGCCGGCGCCGCCATGGTGTTGATGACGCGCTGGGATCGGGACGCGGCCGCCCGGCTGATTGAATTGCACCGCTGCACGCATTGGGTGAACATCAGCACGATGCTGATCGACTTTTTGGCCAACCCGGCGCTTGGCCGGTATGACATTTCCTCGCTTTCGAGCATTTCCGGCGGCGGAGCGGCGCTTCCGGAAGCGGTCGGGGAAAAATTGTTCCAGCTCACCGGCGTCCGTTATTTTGAAGGCTACGGGCTGACGGAGACGATTTCGCAGACGCATTTCAATCCGCCGGACCGGCCGAAATTGCAATGTCTCGGCGTTCCGTCGTTTGACGTCGACGCGCGCATCATTGACCCGGCGACGGGGCGGGAGCTTGGCGTCGGCGAAGTCGGGGAGATCATCGTTTGTGGTCCGCAAGTGTTCCGCGGCTATTACCGGCGTGAAAAAGAAACGGAAGAAGCGTTCATCGAGCTCGACGGCAAGCGGTTTTTCCGCACCGGCGACATCGGGCGGATGGATGAGGAAGGCTACTTTTTCATCGTCGACCGCGTCAAACGGATGATCAACGCTTCTGGATACAAAGTGTGGCCGACCGAAGTCGAGTCGCTTTTGTACAAACATCCGGCTGTTCAGCAGGCGTGCGTTGTCGGCGTGCCGGATCCGCGCCGCGGCGAAACGGTGAAGGCGTTTATCGTCCTTCATGACGAGTATGTCGGCAAAGTAACGGAAGAAGAGATCATTGAATGGTCCAAGACGCAAATGGCGGCGTACAAATATCCGCGCCTCGTTGAATTCCGCTCATCGCTGCCGATGACGTCAAGCGGCAAGCTGCTTTGGCGGAAACTGCAGGAAGAGGAGTATGAAAAAGCGGGGAAAGGGGTGAACAACTGATGGCGGAGATGGTAGAAACGGTATGCGGGCCGGTGCCGGTGGAACAGCTTGGCAAAACGCTCATCCACGAGCATTTCCTCTTCGGTTATCCAGGGTTTCAAGGCGATGTGACGCGCGGCACGTTCCGTGAAGACGAGGCGCTTCGCGTCGCAGTCGAGGCGGCGGAAAAGATGAAGCGGCACGGCATTCAAACGGTTGTCGATCCGACGCCGAACGATTGCGGGCGCAACCCGGCGTTTTTGCGGCGCGTCGCTGAAGAGACGGGGCTGAACATTATTTGCGCCACCGGCTATTATTATGAAGGGGAAGGGGCGCCGCCGTACTTCCAATTCCGCCGGCTTCTCGGAACAGCAGAAGATGACATTTACGACATGTTTATGGCCGAGCTGACCGAGGGCATTGCCGATACCGGAATCAAGGCGGGTGTCATCAAGCTCGCCTCGAGCAAAGGGCGCATCACCGAGTACGAAAAGATGTTCTTCCGCGCCGCCGCCCGCGCGCAAAAAGAGACGGGCGCGGTCATCATCACCCATACGCAAGAAGGAACGATGGGGCCGGAACAAGCCGCCTATTTGCTTGAGCACGGCGCCGATCCGAAAAAAATTGTCATCGGCCATATGTGCGGCAACACGGACCCGGACTATCATCGAAAGACGCTTGCTTACGGCGTTTACATTGCGTTTGACCGCTTCGGCATCCAAGGGATGGTCGGCGCGCCGACCGATGAGGAGCGGGTGCGGACGCTCCTTGCTCTGCTCCGCGATGGGTACGAGAAACAAATTATGCTGTCGCATGACACTGTCAACGTTTGGCTCGGTCGTCCGTTTACGCTGCCGGAACCGTTTGCGGAAATGATGAAAAATTGGCATGTCGAGCATTTGTTTGTGAACATCATCCCCGCGCTGAAAAATGAAGGAATCCGCGACGAAGTGCTTGAGCAAATGTTCATCGGCAATCCGGCGGCGCTGTTCTCGGCTTGACGCCGTTTGTAAGGTCGGTAAAAACCGCGCTTTCTGCAAAATCGTTGTTGCGAACGCGCGGAAAAGCGGTTGTTTATCATCCTAAACCGAGAAGACCCCACACTTCCACGCGTGAGCGTAGGTGGGAGAGCGTTCAAGAGCGAAATCTCCATGGTTCGCGCGTTTTTTCGTTCCATCACCAGCTTTTTGGGCAACGTTGTGTTGCATGCAAAAGGCTGATCGAAAGGTAAATAGACGAATAGAAAACCGCCGTCATCCGGCTTCATCCGGCCGACGGCGGTTTTTTGTTTGGACAGGGGTCCGTTTTTTTCCATTCTCATGAATAATTTTCCTGTTGGGTTGAACAATAAAGAAAGACAAGAGCCGGGCGAAAGGGGGAGAAAAGGTGCCGGCCATCGAAAAGCGAATCCTGATCTTCTCTTTCGTTGTCATCGCCTTGTACGTGTCGCCGTATTTTGTGCTTGGCGAGGATGCGCATATGCGCGTCCACGACAATTTGGATTCGAACATCGCCTGGTATAAGGTGCTCACTCGAAGCGGTGAGCTGTTCGGACCGGTCGATGGCGTCATTCCGCAAATCATCAACGGCCTGCCGCGCAACGCGTTCGGCACAGAATTCAGCGGCATCGTTTGGCTTCACGCCCTGTTTCCATCCATTTACGCCTATGGGCTCAGTCAAGCCGCAACCCGCGTATTGGCGTTCATCGGCATGTATTTGCTGCTGCGAAAACATGTGCTGCCGGGCGAGCGCTGGGGATGGATTCGCATCGGCTCTTCGTTGACGTTTGCCTTGACGCCGTTTTGGCCATCGGGAATGTTAAGTACGCTCGGGATGCCGCTTGCGCTTTGGGCGTTTTTAAACATTCGGGGCGGCGAGCGTTCATGGGTGAACTGGGCGGTGTTGACGCTTTTGCCGCTCTATTCGAGCTTCGTGCTTGGATTTTTCTTTTTCTTGAGCGCGCTTGGGATTTGGTGGCTCATTGATGTCATCCGCGGCAAGGGTTGGAATTGGCGGTTTTTGGCGGCCATCGTCTATATGACGATGCTCTATTTGGCGGTCGATTACCGGCTTGTCCATTCGCTCTTGTTTTCCAATGAGCCGACAAGCCGCGACGAATATTTCCACGCCCGTCTGCCGCTTTGGCGCGTCATCCGGCTGACGTTCAAAAACTATGTGCTCGGCCATACCCACGTCATGACCGTGCATGGGCTCGTCATTTTACCGGTGACGCTCGTTGCCTTGTACATTGTATGGAAGCGGAAAAGCTGGCGGCGGGAGAAACTGTTTTTGATTTTGCACGGGTTGAACTTCGCGCTGTCGACATGGTATGCGTTTTGGTTTTACAAAGGATGGCTGCCGCTCACCGAACGGTTTGATTTGCTCGATAAGTTCAATTTCGCCCGCTACCATTTTTTGCGGCCAATGGTGATTTACGTCTTGTTTGCACTGGCGCTGAAAATTTTTTGGCAGGAAGGCCGAAGGTGGCGGGCGGTCGGTGCGGCGGCCATTGTCTTGCAGCTTGTCGTGCTTGCTTTATGCAATGAGGAAATCGTCTACCGCGACAAGCCGTCGTTTCGCGAGTTTTACGCGGAAAAGCAGTTTGCCGCCATTCGCCGCTATATCGGCCGCCCGGTGCATACATACCGTGTCGCCAGCATCGGCATCCACCCGGCGATCGCTCAATACAACGGCTTTTACACACTCGATACGTACAACAACTTTTATCCGCTCGAATACAAGCATCGGTTTCGCCGCATCATCGCCAAGGAGCTTGCGAAAAACAAAAAACTGCGCGAGTATTTCGATGAATGGGGCGGGCGCTGCTATTTGTTCGTCGATGAGCTCGGCAAGCGGTATATGTTTCAGAAAAACTCGAAGCGGACGATTCGCAGCTTGGAATTGAACACAAACGTGTTTTATAACATGGGCGGGCGCTACATTTTTTCAGCGCTGCCGATTGAAAATGCCGACGAAAACGCCTTGCGCCTTGAGCGGGTGTTCCGTTCCAAAGAGTCCGCGTGGACCATCTATTTATACAAAGTCGTGCCGGAGGGAGGAAGGTGACATGTTCGAACCGACGTTGGCTATTGTTGTGCCGTGTTACAACGAAGAAGAGGTGCTGCCGGAGACGATCCGCCGCTTACGGGAGTTGCGCGAACAATTGATTGAAGAGCAGCTCATTTCATCCAACAGCGCGCTTTTGTTCGTCGATGACGGCAGCTGTGATGACACATGGAAGATCATATACAAAGCGAGTTTGCGTCACCCGGAAGTGAAAGGGCTGAAACTGGCGCATAACGCCGGCCACCAAAACGCGCTGCTTGCTGGGCTGTTCGCCGCGAAAAGGCATGCCGATTGCCTCATTTCGATCGACGCCGATTTGCAAGATGATGTAGCGGCGATTCGGGAATTTGTGCAAAAGTTTCGTGAAGGCTATGACATCGTCTACGGCGTGCGCCGGCGGCGCGATGCCGATACATGGTTCAAGCGCCATACGGCGCAAGGGTTTTATCGGTTGATGAAGGCGTTTGGCGTCGATCTCGTTTACAATCACGCCGACTATCGCCTTATGAGCCGGCGCGCTGTGGACGCGCTTGAACAGTTCGGGGAAGCGAACTTGTTTTTGCGCGGCATCGTTCCACTTTTGGGCTTTCGGTCGGCGACGGTTTATTATGACCGAAAAGAGCGGCTGGCCGGGAAAACGAAATATCCGCTGAAAAAAATGATCGCCTTTGCGCTTGACGGCGTGACGTCGTTCAGCGTCACCCCGATCCGTTTCATTTCGCTCGTTGGGTTTCTCTCGTTTGTCGTCAGCTTGATGTTTGGCGCCTATTTTCTTTTCCTCAAATGGGTCGGGCATACGGAAACGGGTTGGACGTCGCTCATTACGTCCATTTGGCTGTTAGGAGGGTTGCAACTGATGGCGCTCGGGCTGATTGGTGAATATATTGGAAAAATTTACAAAGAAACAAAACGGCGGCCGCGCTATATCATCGATTTGGATTTGTGGAATTGGCCGCTGCCGCAGCGGCTGTCGCCGGCGGCGCCGTCCGAAGAGGGAGGGGCGGCCGAATGGACGCGTTCGTAATGGAACAAAAAGGGAGGTGCGCTTTGGCGGCCGCCTTTTTTCTTTGTCTTGCAATTCAAAAAAAGAAAGAGTAGACTGATGGATGGGGAGAATGGATCATTCTATTGGCCGAAAGTACGGCGAAAGCCAGTGTATGGCCGGCGAAAGGGCTTGGAAAGGGGAGAAACCGGAAATGGCCAATTGGCATGAATGGGCGGAACTGCTCGAGCGGGTAAGAGAGGAGAATCCGCTCGTCCATAATATCACGAATGTCGTTGTGACGAATTGGACGGCGAATGGATTGCTTGCGCTTGGCGCTTCGCCGGTGATGGCGTATGCGAAAGAGGAAGTGGGCGAGATGGCGAAGCTCGCTGGAGCGCTTGTCCTCAATATTGGGACGTTGAATGACAAAGAGGTGGAAGCGATGCTTGTCGCCGGCCAGGCAGCCAATGAAGCCGGCGTGCCGGTCATTTTCGACCCGGTCGGGGCCGGGGCCACGCGCTACCGGACGGAGACGGCGCGCCGCATCGCGGAACAAGTCAAGCTTGCCGTGATCCGTGGCAATGCGGCGGAGATCGCCAATATGATTGGTGAGGCGTGGACGATTAAAGGAGTCGATGCCGGCGGCGGCAGCGGCGATCGAGTGGCGTTGGCCAAACGGGCGGCGGAGCAGCTCGGCGCCGTTGTCGCGATTACTGGAAAAGAGGACGTCGTTGCGGACGGACAGACGACGTATCTTATTCAGAACGGCCATCCGTTGTTGACGAAAGTGACCGGAGCGGGCTGCTTGCTGACATCGGTCATCGGAGCGTTTGCGGCCGTTGAGCGCGATGCGGGGGCAGCGGCGGTGGCTGCGCTTGTGTATTACGGCGTCGCAGCGGAGCAGGCGGCGGCCAAAGCCGGGGAGCGCGGACCGGGCAGCTTCCAGACGGCGTTTTTGGACGCGTTGGCGTATACAAGCGTCGATGATGTCAAACGGCATGGCCGGGTGGAACAACGGTAAAAGGGGAGGAGAAACACGATGGTGTACAAAGCGTTGACGATTGCCGGGTCGGACAGCGGCGGCGGCGCCGGCATTCAGGCTGACTTGAAAACGTTCCAGGAGCTCGGCGTCTTTGGCATGTCAGCGATCACGGCGGTGACGGCGCAAAACACCCTTGGCGTGCAAGGAGTCTATCCGCTCTCGGCGGAAGCAGTCGCCGCCCAGATCGAATCGGTGGCCGCCGATTTAGGCGCGGATGCGGTGAAAACCGGCATGCTCTTTAGTGCCGAGATCATTCGTACGGTTGCTGAACAAGTGAAAAAACATAAATGGGAGCAGCTGGTCGTCGACCCGGTGATGATCGCCAAAGGCGGCGCTCCGCTGTTGCAAGAGGAAGCGGTGGCCGCGCTGAAAGAAGAGCTGCTGCCGATGGCGCTTGTCATTACACCGAACATTCCAGAAGCGGAAGCGTTGACAGGCGTTGTCATCCGCACGATGGATGACCGCCGCGAAGCCGCGCGCCTCCTCCACCGGATGGGCGCCCGCTATGTCGTCGTGAAAGGCGGCCATGACGATGATGGCGAAGAAACCGTCGACTTGCTGTATAACGGCAGCGAATTTTCCTATTTTAAAAGCAAGCGAATTGACACGCGCCATACGCACGGAACCGGGTGTACATTTGCCGCGGCGATCGCCGCTGAGCTGGCGAAAGGGCGGCATCCTGTCGACGCTGTCGCGACGGCGAAGGCGTTTGTGCAATCGGCGATTGCCCACCCGCTCGGCATCGGCCAAGGCCATGGGCCGACGAACCATTGGGCGTACCGCCAATATGGAGAGTGAGAACGATGGTGCGCATCGCGAGCGGCGAAATGAAGGAGCGGCTGGCTGTTTACTTCATTATGGGAAGCCAAAACAGCGAACGTCCGGCCGCCGATGTGCTGAAAGAAGCGCTTGACGGCGGTGTGACGTTGTTTCAATTCCGCGAAAAAGGGCCGGGCGCTTTAAAAGGGGCGGACAAAGAGGCGCTCGCCCGGCAGCTGCAGCGCCTTTGCCGCGCTTATGGGGTGCCGTTTATCGTCAACGATGACGTCGAGCTGGCCCTCGCCATTGATGCCGACGGCGTCCATGTCGGTCAAGACGATGAGGACGCGCGGCGCGTGCGGGAAAAAATCGGCGATAAAATTTTGGGCGTCTCAGCGCACAACGTCGAAGAAGCGATGGCGGCCGTTGAGGCGGGCGCCGATTACCTCGGCGTCGGCCCGATTTACCCGACCAGTTCGAAAGAGGATGCAAAGGAAGCGCAAGGACCGGATGTTCTCCGCCGCTTGCGCGAAGCCGGCATCACCATTCCAATCGTCGCCATTGGCGGCATTACGGCTGCGAACGCCAAAACCGTTGTGGAAGCCGGGGCGGATGGAGTATCCGTCATCAGCGCCATCGCTTCGGCTCCGTCGCCAAAGGCGGCGGCCGCCGCCTTAGCGGAAGCGGTGCGGGCAGCCCGCACGCGCTGAATGAAAAAGTCGGTTTCCACTTGTAGGCAAAGCGCCATAAATGGAAAAAGGTGTCCCGTTGATATTTCGGGACACCTTCTTTTTTGACTGCTAGGTCGTTGTCTGCCGCCAGTTCGGCCATCGCCATTCCAACAGCGGCCGCACGAGCCGGACGACCGGCTTGCTTCCAAGGATGAGCATCATGGCAACCGACAGTGCAAGCAGAAGCGGATAGCCGTGCACATCCATAATAAAGTCTGGGAATGGCGTCTCGTGCAAATATTTTAAAATAAACCCGTGCAAGATATAAATGTAAAACGTGCGCGCCCCGAGCACGGAAAAGGAGAAGCGACGGCTCGGGATGAGCGACAGAAAGCCAAACATCATGAGCAGGCTCGCCCCATAAATGGCGAGGCGGCTCGCAATGCCGGCTGATTCCGAGACGCCGAGCGTATCGTACGATTTCGAGCCGTACAGCCAATCTTGCGGCAAATCCGGAAACCCGAAATGGATGACGAAAAACATGCCAACAAGCACGAATAGCGAAACGAGGCGCACTGGGGCGGCAAACAAGCGCTCGATCGCCGACTTTTGAAAGAAAAATCCAAGCAAAAAGAACGGGAAAAACGTGAGCGTTCGCGACAAGCTCAGCCATTTTTCCACTTCCATCATCCCGCCGGCAAGGCCGAAAAGAAGCGCCATCGGCAATGCGATCCGCTTTGGCAGCCGGCCGAACCATAACAGCAGCACGTTCCAGCTAAACAGGCTGAGCAAAAACCATAAACTCCAATGCGGGGTCAATAAGTCAAGTTCCAGCGACTGTTTGTCATACAGGAAGAAATAGTAGATCGAATACACCAGCTGGAACAGAACGTACGGGATGAGCAATTTTTTCGTGATCTTTTGCAAGTAGCCGTGCTCGTGGAATTTTTTTGCGAAATAGCCGGAAATGAAAACGAACGCCGGCATGTGGAAAAAGAAAATCCACGTATACAAGCTGTGCACCCATAAGACGTCATCAATGTACGGGCGCAGAAAGTGGCCAAACACGACGAGGAGCATGAGCGCGCATTTTGCGTTGTCAAAATAATAGTCCCGCTCCTTCATAGTGTTTCCTCCTTTCTGTACACACCAATTCGAATCATACTCCTTCTTTTTGAGGGAGTCAACGCAGGAAACGAAGCGATGGGATGTCCGCTGTCATCAGTTTGCCAAAGAAAGGGGATGATTCGGTGAAAAACGATCGGCGCGAAATAGGCGATATGACGCAGTTGCTTGAAATCATCAACGCCAAAGGAGACGAAGGCGAGCTTCATGAGATTGTCTGCAACGACGAGTTGTTTTGGAAAAGCTTGCGGGCACAGGCGGAAGACAGTGCGAAAGGAGGGGAGTAAATGGAACTGTTGCGGGCGAAGCGAATGGCTGAAGCCGGGGAGATCGTTCCGGTGATGTATAAAGGGAAACAAGTGGTGATTCAGCACGTCGATGATGAGCGCGAAATGGCTCGCGTTTATTTCACCGATGAGCCGGAACACGAACAAGACGTACCGGTGCGACTGCTTGAGGAACAATGAGAGATGTGCAAATTGTCGCCGTTTTGTCAAGGGAAAGACGATGACACTGTCTGTTCTTCTATGGTATAATGATTCAAGAAACGACGCTTGAACATTGGAGTGACAAACATGAACATCGGCTTTGGAGAAATTGCGCTCATCGTCTTTTTCGCTTTGCTCATTTTCGGGCCGAAAAAGCTGCCGGAGTTAGGACAAGCGGCCGGGAAAACGCTGCGCGAATTTAAGAATGCGACAAAAGGCATCATCGACGATGACGAGACGACAAAAGCGCAAAAATAAGAGGTTGGGCATAGAGGCCTGGCCTCTTATTTTTGCATTTCGTCCGTGACCAGCCATTTCCTCCGCGATGCGGCAAAAAAGAGACAAGCTCTGTCAAGGGGCGCCATATACATATATATGGAGGCATGTTGGCTCGTTGGGATAAGCCGTGGCGGAGGGGTTTCGTGATGATCAAAAAAATGGCGGCGGTGATTGTCGGCAGTCTGCTTCTTGGCGTTGGCATCAACGTCTTTTTAGTCCCTCACCATTTGCTTGATGGGGGGATGATCGGGCTCGGGCTGATCGCCAAATACGTGTGGCACGTTCAGGCTGGGTTGACGATGATCGTCTTAAGCGTTCCGCTTTATGCAGCCGCATGGTTTTACTACCGCCCGTTTTTTTACAACAGCTTGCACGGACTTTTATTTTCCTCATGGATGATTGACGTATTGTCCGTTTTGCGCGGCGTGGTGGTGTTGGATTCGCTTTTGAGCGCGGTCATCGGCGGGGTGCTGGTCGGCGCGGGCATCGGCTTGATGCTGCGCGAGGAGACGAGCACAGGCGGGACCGACCTGCTCGCCCAGTTTATCGCTAGATGGACGAACTGGAACGTCGGGATCATCATTTTTGTCATTGACGCCTGCATTATTTCAGCTGGGAGCATGATCATCGACTCAGTGCCGTTTGTCCACTCGCTTGTCGTTGTCACGGTCGTCGGGGCGGTGACGACGATGTTGACGCGCGAAAAAACGATGGGGGTATAGCCCATACCCGTCAAGTTTAGCGGTATAAAATTTTTAAGACGATACTCGTGTTCATCCCCGCAGTGAATGATGGGGATCACATCCATTATTGGGCATACCAAATACCCCTCCAGAAGAGGGGTATTTGGTATTTATATCCATATCTAATTCTACCATATCTCTAATTTCGTTAAGATATCTGATGCCGTTTCTTCCCCTTTCCTTCGACCTTTCTTGGCATGTTTTCGTAACAGGGAAAGGAGAGAGAAAAGGTTGATTTCCGCCATATGCGAACGCAAAAGCAACTGGTGCCAATACGATTGGAGAAGATCGAGCGCTTTCCGTTCACTGATTTCAATGTCTTCCTTTTGATGCCAATACATCCGAGCTTGAAACAGAAACGTCTGGGTGACCAAAATGGCAATCAACGTCCCGTATAAATGGCATTCGAAACGTTCTTTTTTCATCTCCTTGACTTTCTCCAAATCAAATACGGATTTCCAGGCTTTAAACAACAATTCAATTTGCCAGCGCAGGGAATAGAGCTCATAAACCTGTTGACCATCAAACGACTCTTGTGGTAAATTCGTCAGTAAGATGTGGTATTTCTTTTGTTCGAGGGTTTGGCGTGCCAGCGCCTTCCCTTTTCTTTTTTCCTTTTTCCGCACATACGCCATCCGTTTTTGCCATTCTTCCGCCGTCAGACGGCGGAAAACCAACCGTGGAACATACAAGCGTTCATGTCCGATGTACACATGTTCCATTTCCACTGATTCCCCTTCCTCTAATTGATTCCCAAGGGATTCCCAATCCCATTCCTTCCACTGGCCATTCTCCTTGATATACACTTTCATATCGGAACGGAGCCGAGTAATATAATACGCTCCGCGGGCGTCGATCTCGGCCAGTGCGGCAACGGAGAAAAAGCCCAAATCCCGAATACATAGGTCATTCGGTAAAATCGTATGCTGGGCATGATAGGCAAAACGAGCGTCCGAGTCATTGGCCGATTGAACGCATAGCTGAAGGCAGGCGCCGGATAACAAGTCATATTCAAACTGAATTTTCACCCCCGACGAAACGGAACCTCGATAGTCTTCCCCATAGTCAGCGGGAACCAAAAAGCTGGTTGAGTCCAAAATCCGCAGGCGGGTAAAACAAGTTCGATAGGTCTCCATGGCTGACAAAAGCAATGGACGTTGATGCAGGAGGAGAAGGAAAAACACTTCTCGCAAAAATGCCACGGCCCGATCGGTAAAACGCTGATTCAAGCCTTCGCTTGAAAGGGAACAGCCATGCCAGAGCGTCAAGGCCGCACACAACCGCTGAAGCGACTGTTTGGCCAGTGAGCCATCTCCCCATGCACAGAGAGTCAGAAAGGCTTCCGCCGTTAACGAACGCTGCCGCCGGATAAAGCCTGTTTTCCGTGCGAGACGGGTTAATTCTTCGGGAGAAAAGAGTTGACGAATGGTTTGAATCCATGCTTTCATTTGTTTTTCCATGAAAAAAATCCTTTCTAACGTGGAGTGTTCGTTAGAAAGGATACCATGTTTTTGACGATGCACAAAGACCAAAATTCTTAACTTGATGGGTATGGGGGTATAGCCCGAATCCCCATCGTTTTTCGTTTCAGCAGATAGGCGCTCCTCTATGGGAATGCGGCACCGAAGGCGCCGTTTCCGGCTGTTTGCTGATTGATGCTGTGGGGGAGTTTTAACATCGTTCGCACAGGAGATGAGAATTTTGTCCGTTTGACCTTTCCCAGCGACGAGTTCCCCAATCATTGGCGGAAGGAGCATCGGTTATCGCTTAGCCAGCTCGAGCGCGCGGTAGACGTTAATCAGCCCATAGCCGTAATACGGATCTTTTCCTCTCTCTCCCAAATCGTCAGCGCTTTCGAGAATAATGTCGCGCACTTCATCGTTCGAAAGCCGCGGGTTGACGGAGCGGATCAAAGCGGCGAGCGCGGTGACGTGCGGCGCGGCCATCGACGTGCCGGAAAGGGCGGCGTACCGGTGGCCGGCAAACGTGCTGGCAATGTTCGTTCCAGGCGCGACGACATCCATATAGTCGCCGTAGTTGGAATAAAGCGCATAGGAAAGATCCGGGTTGACAGCGCCAACACTGATCACTTCTGGATAAGCGGCTGGGAAGCTCGCCTGCGACGTGCTGTCGTTGCCGGAAGCGGCGACAAGCACGACATCATGAGCGTCGGCGTAGCGGATCGCTTCCTCAAGCACCGAGGACGGTTGGTAGTTGCCAAGGCTTAAATTGATGACCTTTGCCCCGTGGTCGACCGCCCAGCGGATTCCTTTCGCTACATCAATGCTCGTTCCATAGCCGTCCGCATTTAATGCTTTGACGGCCATGATCGGGTTGAACCATGTCATGCCGGCGACTCCTTCGCCGTTGTTCGGCTGTGAGGCGATAATGCCGGCGACATGGGTGCCATGGCCATTTTCGTCATTCGGAGAGCGGTCGTCGGCCAATACGTTATATCCGGGCAGAAGGCGGCGGGTTAAATCGGGATGGGTCAAATCGACTCCGCTGTCGATGATGGCGACAGGCACATTCCGCTTGCCGCGCGACAGCGTCCAGCCGTCTTCGGTATGAATGGCCGGCAAGTTCCACTGGTAGCGGGCGTAAAACGAATCGTTCGGCACCGGCGCCGGCTTGTTCCACTCATTTTGCATGTAAATGTAGTGCGGTTCGCAATAATCAACCGTTGGAAGAGAGCGGAAATAGCGGCGCATTTCCTCATACGTTTGCTCGCGCGAGCGGAATACAAACACGTGGTCGACCTGCTTGATGAACTGGCCGGCGATGGCTGCCTCCATTTGTTGAAGACGGCTTTCCGATGGCAATGCCCGAAAGCGGACCACGATCTCATTGGCGAAATAATGGCTTCGGTCACCGCGGCGATTATGGAGGATTTCCCGAATGCGCGGGTGCTTGTTCAACTGCTGTTTCAGCTGCTCGCCTGCGCTTAAGCTGTCTAAGGCGACAACGGTTGGATGGGTGGGTGCGACCTCGGCGTCAAACGGCTTCAGCCGCGGTGGAGCCGGGGCGTTTTCTTCTGGAGCCGGTCGCCCCAAGACGGCTGCGGCAACGAGTAGAGCAACAACCGCGCTGGCCGCGGCCCATATTCGGTATCGGCGTTTCACGCTGTTCACCTCCTTTGTTGTTAGGATGGGCGATTGACGGACAAATCATGAAAAATGGGATTCACCTTTTGCCATGGTGAAATCCCATTTTCTTCTTCAGCGGCCGACCGATTGCATACAGATGCAATTTGAAGTTTTCACATTTGCGGCTTTTGCCGAGCATTTGATCGACTGTCGGGAGACCGAACAACGCCGCTTTCAGCCTCATGTATGGGTCTAGGAAGCGGGTGGTTGTTCAGTCTTCCGCCACGCCAAGGCGTGACGGGGGCAAGCCTGTGGCTTGCCCTCGACAGTCGAAAAATAGATAAGCGGCTTTTCTGTCCAAGATATGTTAAACGTTTTGATTGCATCTAGTGTGCTAAGCGTTACTGTTCTCCTTCTCTTAGCCGCCGGCGCCGTTCTTCTTTTGCGCCGGGGCGAGTATGCGTTTGTGCCGGATGGGAGCGATATTGCGCCGTATGAAGCGAGCAAACAGAGATGGGTTGATCGTCAGCGAGCCGGGTTATCGGTTCAATGAGCAAAACAATGCCGTGGCCGCTTGGCAAAATACGCTCAATCCTCCGCCGCCAAATGAACGGATCAGCGAGGAGCGGGCGGCGAGAGGAAGAGAGGTGTTTGTCCGCGCCGGCTGCATCCGCTGCCATGCCGGGGCGTATTTGACGAACAACCGCGTCGTGGCGGCGAATGTCATCGGCACGGAACCGTCGCGGGCGAAAGCACTGAAAAAGACAGAAAAAGTGTTCGGAGAGGCCGTGTTGTACGCTCCGGATACGCCGGTCCCGATCCCAAAGGGGGCGAAAGTATTGAACGTGCCGACGAACCGTTTAGATCCAAAACAACTCAGGCTTGCCTTCGCCCACGGTGATTCGCCGGGCGGGTATAAAGTGCCGAGCCTCATCGGCCTGGCGTGGAGTGCGCCGTATTTGCACGACGGCGGCGTGGCGGTTGGGCCGAACGGTGAGCTCGGGCTTTCGGGCACCGTTCAAAAAGGCATCGCCCCTGATGCGCGCAACAGTCTGCGGGCGCTGATCGACCGGACGTGGCGCGGCCGCGTCATTGCCGCGAATGCCGCCGTTCCAGCTCTAAAGTCGGTGCATGTGACCGGCGCCGGGCACCGGTATTGGATCGACCATCAAGCCGGGTTTACGAAGGAAGAGCAAGAGGCGGTATTGGACTATTTGTTGTCGCTCACGTCGCACTGATCGCATCGAGCGTCGTTTATTCTGTGCTCATGCCGCTGGGAATAGTTCCCTTGCAACGCTGTTATAAGACGGCTCACACTAATAGGCAAGGGAGGGAAAGCGATGAGCGAAACATGTTTTTACTGTCAGTGCGAGTGCGATGACAAGGTGCATTACGTATCGTTCCATACGAATGGCGAAGAACACGAAGAAACGCTTTGTCCGGAATGTTACCAAGAATGGCTGCAGGGCATGAAAGGTTGACCTTTCTTCCTGCTTTCATTTCGCTCGGAAGCGGGGCTTTTTCGCGAAATGATGATGAAAAAACCGCACCGTGGTCAAACTGGTGCGGTTTTTTGGGACAGCGGCGGAGTGGCGATGATGTCCGCCAAATCGCCGTCTTCGTCATAGGCGCGGTAGACAGCGGCTTTCGTACGCGGAGCATGGACCGATAAAAAGAGAATGCGCTCCTTGCCTTCACGGGCGACTTTCGTTTCCATTTTCAATGACACTCCGTTTATCGTGAGCGAGTAGAACCGGTACGTCAAGCCAAGCCATGTGCGTTCTTGTCGAACGGTATCCGGATGATGGCGGATGAACGCAGCGAGCTCGGCGAACGAATGCATCTCCCGCTCGAGCCATTCGCGGATGGCACTTGCCGCCTGCTCCAACCAGCCTTTCCAAAACGTTTTCATCGGCATCACCTTTTTTCATCCATCTTGCCCATTTTCGCTGTTCGTCATGCAGGGAGGCGGATGGAAAACGTCGTCATGTTGTCGTCGGAAGAACAGCAGATATCCCCGCCGTGGTCTTCGATCACTTTTTTGCAAATGTACAGGCCGATGCCGGTTCCGAGTTTTTTCGTTGTAAAAAACGGCTCGAAAATCGTTTCCACAATGTCGGCTGGAATTGACGGACCGTTGTTGGCGATTTCGATGATGATGCTTCCGTCTTGGCAACGGGCGGCGATGTTGATCCGCCGCGGTTTTTCCCTCTCTTTCACCGCTTCGATCGAGTTGAGCAAAATGTTTACCAGCACCTGGCGCAGCTGATCTTTATAGGCAAATATATGTATGGATTCATCGATCGCCACCGAAAGGTCGACATCGCTGTCGACGATCGTGGCGTATAAAAACTCGATAATTTCCTCCAACAACTGGTACAGCGAAAACGTTTCTTTTTCGCTTTCAACAATTTCTTTGCGTGAGGCATGCAAAAATTGCGAAATGCGAAATTTCAGCTGCTGCAACTCATGGTCGATAATGTCTAAATAAGGAAGATGCGGATGCTCAAACTTCAATAATTGAATAAAACCAATAATAGCCGTAAGCGGATTGCGAAACTCATGGACAAAACTCGATGACATTTGCCCAAGCAGCGTCAGCCGGTCTTGATGCGATCTGGCAATGAGCGCGTTTTTTTCATGCAGTTCTTTTTCCTTTAACTCATTGTATTTTGTGATGGCATGAAACAGAAATTGGTCAAACAGCTCGTTCAAATGGTCGATGAGCGGGGACAGCTCGTCGACCGGCAGCGGCGCGGCGAGCGCGTGGTTGATGACGAGCCGCCTCCCAAGGTTGACGTTGTAGACGAGAGCGCCGATGCCGACATTCATTTCCGCACGTTCTTTCGCGATTTTGTTGGCTAACCGTTCGACCGTCTCGCTAGATAGCGACCGCAACAGCGCTTCTTTGACCAGCTCAAACACTGCTAAGCCGTTTTGTTCGACATGATCGATGTATTTGTCATCGTCGGCAATTTTCATATGTTGCCGCCAATAGGCGAGAAAGTTCGGCAAATGGGCTTCTAAATGGGTGACGAGCTGCTGTGCCGCAGATGCCAAAAAAGCCACCTCGCTTTCCATCATTTATTTTTTATTATAAGGGGGAATATCGGACTAGAACAGGGGAAAAATCGCAATCGGTCCGGCCAAACGAACGTCCTTTTGCGAAAAACGATCAAAAAACCTGGTGCTGCGGGCGGGACAGACTGTTTGAACGAAAAAAGAAAAATCATTTATAATGAATGAGGCAAACAAATATTTTGCTAAAGGTTGGGGACGATCGTGAAATTGTATGACTCGATTTTAGATTTGATTGGCGGCACGCCGATTGTAAAGTTGCAGCGTCTTCCTGACCCGGACGGCGCGGATGTGTATATGAAGCTTGAATCGTTCAATCCGGGCGGCAGCGTCAAAGACCGGCCCGCTTGGGAAATGATCCGCCGCGCCGAGGCGGAAGGGAAAATTGCACCGGGAAAAAGCACGATCATTGAACCGACGTCCGGCAACACCGGCATCGGCCTGGCCATGGTGTGCGCCGCCAGAGGTTACCGTTGCATCATTACGATGCCCGACAATGCGACGGTCGAACGGGTGAAAATTTTAAAGGCGTACGGAGCCGAAGTCTATTTGACGCCGGCGGAGAAGCGGATGCAAGGGGCGATCGATGAGGCAAACCGGCTTGCTGGCGAAATCCCTGACAGCTTTATTCCGATGCAGTTTGAAAATCCGGCCAATCCGGATGCACACCGGCATACAACAGCGGTGGAAATTTATGAAGCGTTTGATGGACGGCTCGATGCGTTCGTGTTAACCGCCGGCACCGGCGGGACGGTGACCGGAACAGGGGAGGAGCTGAAAAAACGCATCCCGAATTTGCGCATTTACGTCGTTGAACCGTACGGTTCGCCTGTGTTGTCGGGCGGCAAGCCGGGGCCGCACAAAATTCCCGGCACGGGTCCGGGGTTTATCCCGAAAATTTTAAATCGCTCGATTTATGATGACATTTTTTTGATCAATGATGAGGATGCCCAACAGATGGCGCGCGAACTGGCGGCGAAGGAAGGCATTTTGGTCGGCGCTTCGGCCGCTGCCAGTGCCTATTACGCCATCAAAGTGGCGAAACAGCTCCCCAAAGGCGCCCGCGTCCTTTGCATGGCGCCCGATTCCGGCGAGCGGTATTTGTCATCCGATTTATTCGCTGATTAAGCGGACGGCGCATCGGCGAAAAAGCGAGGGCCGTTGGCTTCACTGCTCCTTGCCTTTCATGGGAAGAGAAGCATTCCTCTCTGCTAAACAGGAGAGGAATGTTTTTGTTTGGTATTTCTGATGCAATTTAAAGCTTTAACATTTTTCGTTTTTACCGGTCATTTCATCCGACTGTCGAGTGACCGAACAACACCGCTTAAAGACCCATGAATGGGTCTTTAAGCGAGTCGTTGTTCGGTCTTCCGTCACGCCTTAGCGTGACGGAGGCAAGCCTATGGCTTGCCTTCGACAGTCAAAAATGGATGAGCCACTTTTCCGTCAAGGATATGTTAAACGATTTCGTTGCATCTATATAGTTTGCAGAAAGCGGATAGTAGAGCAACAGTTGCCGTCCCTTTTTGCCTTCGCGCCGCCGTCCGCTGTCGATAAAACCGGCAGTCAAGTACAATCGCTGCGCTGTCAAGTTTTGTTCATTGACAGCAAGCACAATTTCGTTGATGTAAGGTGGAGAGGAAGTGTTCGCTTGGCTTTGGAAAGACAACAAGGGCGGAACAGCATGGCGCGCATCGCGTTGACGCTGGTGATCGCGGCGCTCGGCGGCTTCATTTTCGCCTTGTTTGGCGTTCCGCTCCATTGGATGCTCGGTCCAGCAGCTGCGTTGCTTTTGGTTGGTCGTTTTTTGAAGGGAAAGTTGTATTGGCCGGTCGGCATTCGCAACGCTACGCTCATTCCGATCGGCTATACGCTAGGGACATCGATGACGGCAGGAACGCTTGTGGAGATGGGCCGACAATTGCCGGCGATGTTGCTGGCGACGGTGTTGATTTTGTTGTTTAGCTTCCTTGTTTCTTGCCTTGTCGCGAGATGGACAAGGATTCCGCTCCGTTCGGTTGTCACCGGCAGCATCCCCGGCGGATTGTCGCAAATGCTTGTGTTGGGCGAAGAGCTCGACGGTGTCGATGCAACGATTGTCACGTTTTTTCAAGTGATGCGCCTGATGGGCGTCGTGTTTCTCGTCCCGCTTATCGCCTTAAGCCCGTTCTTTTCCGGCGGCGCTGAGGCGGGGACGGGCGCAGCAAGCGGACAAGGGGCGCATTGGAGCGTCGGTCTTGTTTGGCTGTATTTGATCGTCACGGTTGCCAGCGCGATCATCGGAAGGCGCATCAAACTGCCGACTGCCTATTTGCTTGGCCCGATCATCGGAACATCGGCTCTGGTCATTGCCGGGACGCCGGCGCCCCATTTGCCAGCGCCTTTGTTAGATATCGCGCAAATCGCGATGGGCGCTTATCTAGGCTTAATGCTGAAACCGGCTCGCATCGCGGAAAAGGGAAGAGTCGTGCTGGCGGCTGTGGTTACCGGTCTTGCGCTCATTTTGTTTTCCATGGCTTCGGCATTTGTCTTAACGGCTCTGCATGGCGTGCCGTATTTGACAGCGTTCATCGCCTTGGCGCCGGGGGGCATGGATCAAATGGGACTTTTGGCGCGGGAAGCGCATGCCGACCTTGCCGTTGTGGCAAGTTATCAAATGTTCCGCATTTTTTTCATTTTGCTTGTCGTTCCACCGGTGCTGAAAAAATGGTTTGCCGCCCGCTGGTTTCGATGGATCGAACGATGGGCCATACATCATGGTGGACGGTCCATGCAGTCTGCGTCAATCAAAAAGAAAGGACTGTGACAAGAAACAAATATATGCTAAACTAGAAAGAAAAAGGAGGGGGTTGCCATGAATCATTCGACCGTTTATCGTCCGCATAGCCCAGTGGCGAAGTTGGCGGTTTCCTTTTTAGCGGCGCTGGCCGTCGCGACGGCGGGGCTGTATGCCGGGCAATGGGTGCCGGCTGGCCTGTATTTGCCCCTTTACGGGCTTGAACTTGTGCTGCTGTTGGTCATGATGTTCGCCCGCGTGAAAAAAGCTGTCGGCTATCCGCTTATGTTTGCGTTTATGTTTGTCTCGGGGGCGACGCTCTATCCGCTCATCGGCTATTACATTTCCATCATCGGCGCGGCGGCGGTGTTCAAAGCGTTTGCGCTGGCCGTTGTATCGTTTTCCGGCGTTGCCATTTACGCAGCGAGAACGAAAGAAGATTTTTCGTTCCTCGGCGGGTTTTTGATGCTGGGCGCGTTTGCGCTCCTTGGCTTGCTGATCATCCAATGGTTCATCCCATTCTCAAGCGTAGGGCAAATGGGCATCGCCGCTTTGGGGATTCTGATTTTCCTTGGCTTTACGATTTACGACATCAACCGTTTGGCCCGCTATGGCTTTACGGAAGCGGACATCCCGATGATTGTGGTCAATATTTACCTTGATTTCATCAACTTGTTTGTCTACATTTTGCGTTTTTTCGCCAGCGATGAGGATTGAGCGCCAAAAAGGGCTGCTCCTTTGGGGCAGCCTTTTTTCCATGACTGTGGCATTGATCAAAGCGGCAAGTCGAAATGGTGCGGCTGTTTTTTTACGGCATTAAAGGGGAAACGCGGTGAGGCAGGAATCGGCAAACGGTGGGGCGAATATAGAGAAAGAAATGGAGAAGAAAGGAGCCTCATGATGAAGTTTGCCGTCAATGTATCGACGATTTTCACGGAAGCGCCGTTTCTCGCCCGGTTTGCCAAGGCGAAGCAGCATGGGTTTTCGCACGTTGAATGCCAGTTTCCGTACTCGGTGGCTCCTGAGGCGATTGCTGATGAACTCGAGCAGCTTGAGCTGTCGCTTGTTTTGCTGAATTTGCCCGCTGGCGATTGGGAAAAGGGGGAGCGCGGGCTCGCCATTTTTTCTGACCGTCATGATGAATTCCGGCGTGCACTGGAGGAAGGAGTGCGTTATGCGCTCGCGCTCGGTGTACCGAATCTTCATTGCATGGCCGGAGTGTTGCCAAGGGACTTGCCGCGCGAGCGGGCGAAGGAGACGTATATGCGCCGCATTGACGAAGCGGCTGCAACGCTTGCTGTTCATGGTTTGACGCTGACGATTGAACCGATCAATCCGTTCGATATGCCCGGCTACTTTTTAACCGATATTGAGGAAGCGGCGGCGATCATCCGCGATCTCGGCCGGACGAATGTGAAATTGCAATATGACGTCTATCATATGGCTCGGCTCGGACGCAATGTGACAGCGATGTTTGCCGACTACGCACCGCTCATCGCGCATGTGCAATTCGCTGATGCCCCCGGGCGGCATGAGCCGGGGACGGGAGAGCTTCCGTATCGCGAGATTTTCGCATTTTTGCAAGAGCACGGCTACAATGGAGCGATTGGACTTGAGTACATTCCATCAGGGAAAAGCAGCGAAAGTTTTGTCTGGTATGATGAATACCGCGGAATGAAAGGGGGAGGCGGACGATGACACGCGTCGGCTTTATCGGATTGGGCGTGATGGGCTCGCGCATGGCTAGACGGCTGCTTGAAGCGGGATTCAATGTCACGGTGTACAACCGTACGACAGAAAAAGCGGTTCCGCTTGTCAACCTTGGCGCCCGACAGGCGGCGACAGTGGCAGAGCTGGCTGGCGAGGCGGATATCATTTGCACGTGCTTATCGATGCCGGATGATGTCATCGAGGTGTATACAGGTGAAGGCGGCGTCCTTAGCGCGGCCCATCCGGGGACGATTTGCCTTGATTTTACAACCGTCGGTCCGAAAACAAGCCGGTTTGTCGCTCGGCGCGCCGATGAGCACGGCGTCGCCTATTTGGACGCGCCGGTAAGCGGCGGGCCGGAAGGGGCGGAGCAAGGGGCGCTGACGATCATGGTCGGCGGGGCGAAAGAAGCATGGGAGCGGGTGCGTCCGTTGCTTCGGGTGTTAGGAAAAACGGTTGAATATTTAGGAGAAAGCGGCGCCGGCAGCGCGGCAAAAGCGATCAACCAGTACTTGGTCGCCGTCCATTCGGTCGCCGCGGCGGAAGCGATGGTCGCTGGCGTCGCTTATGGGCTTCATGCCGGGAAGCTGTATCGGCTGTTAAAAGAAAGCTATGGAGACAGCCGGATGTTGCGCCGCCATATGGAGCAGTTCGTGTTGCCGCGTCGATTCACTCCTGGCGGGGCGGTCAAGTATGTACATAAAGATGTGCGCTTGGCGAACGAGTTGATGGATGAAATCGGCCTTGGCCGCCGACTCGGCATTCAAGCAGAAGAAGCGTTTGCCGCAGCGATCGCCGCAGGCCTTGCCGACTTGGATATGGCCGCGGTCATTCAGCCGCTCGAGCAGCGGGTCGGAGTGGTGGTGGAAGAGACGGAATGAACAAAATGATCCCTAAATTCAAAAAATTCATTGAAAAAATGGATGAGCGATGGTTTAATAGAAGTAGCAGGAGGGCTGGCCCCAAAGGTTGTTTTGGGCTAAATCACTTGTATATATGACGGTGATCGGAAAAGGTGTCCCGATTCTTTTGGGACACCCTCCGCCTGATAAAGAAAACGGTTCGAGCGGCTCGCTTTTTTTTACTGATAAAAAGAAACGATGTTTCTTATTACGAAACGGAGGAGGGCGCTCATGCTTTCATTGACATGGATTGAGGAGCTGCAGGCGTTTTTGCATCCAGAACAGATCAAACGGAATGAATCGTTCCACCCCCTCGGCAATGATGGGGCGGTGACCGTCTATCCGCGAACAGAGGAAGAAATCGCTGCGGTGCTCCGCTATGCCGACCGCCATGGCAAAAAAGTCGTCATCGCTGGACGCGGCACAAAACGGGGGTTTGGCGGGCAGCGGGAACAGGCGGACATCTTGCTGTCGTTGGAACACTATGCCGGCATTGTCGAACATGCGGCCGCCGATATGACGGTCACTGTCAAAGCCGGAACGGTGTTTGGTGATTTGCAGCGCGCGCTCGCTCCGCATCGGCAAAAGGTCGCCTTGGACCCGTTTTGGCCGGAGGAAGCGACGATCGGAGGGGTCATTGCCGCGAACGATAGCGGTCCGAAGCGGCTCGGCTATGGGGCAGCGCGCGATTCGGTCATCGGGTTGCGCGTCGTCTATCCGAACGGGACCGTCATTCGTTCCGGAGGCAAAGTGGTAAAAAATGTCGCCGGCTACGATATGAATAAGTTGTTCATTGGGGCGATGGGGACGCTCGGGGTGCTGAGCGAGATTACGCTCAAGCTTCGACCGCTCGCGAAATATGAAAGCGTTGTGTTGCTGTCGTTCCCAAGCGGCGATCTTCATGACATTCGCTCGTTTGCCGTTTCGTTCCTTGATACAATGATGGAGCCGATTTGTTTTGAACTGCTCAACCCGGCGCTTTCCGAGCGGCTGACGGGACGGCCGGTTTATACGCTTGTGATCGGGTTTGAAGATGTGGAAAACGCCGTCCATTACCAAGAGCATTGGGTTGAACGACTGCGGCCGAAAGCGGTGGAAATGTCCATTTTAGCCGGCGAAGAGACGGCGGCGTTTTGGCGGACGTTTTACACGATGGCACCGAACGGGCGTCTGGAGCAGGCGGAAAACGGTGTTGAAGCGGCAGTGAAAATCGGGGTTGTCAACTTGGATGTACTCTCCATCTTGCGTGAAAGCGTTTTAATCGCTGACCGTTGCCATGTCCGCATCGAGGCGCACGGCGGATTGGGCCACGGGCTTTGTCAGGCGTATATGCACGGCGGCGAAGAGGGAGTGTTGACCGCGATCGAGGAGCTGCGCCAAACGGCGGTTCGCCTTGGCGGCTACGCGATTGTGAAACATTTGCCGCTTTCGCTGCGCCAGCGCGTCGACGTCTGGGGCGGAAAGCCGTCGTACTTTTTCTTGCTCGAAGGCATTAAGCGGAAAATCGATCCGAACAAAACGGTCAACGATCAACGCTTTATTGGGGGGATTTAATGATGAGCACGATGACCAATGAACGGGCGGACAGCCCGGCGTGTGCGACCGCGAGTCTTGGCAACTATCGTTTTCACGATTTGCCGGACCCGAGCAAGTGGGCTGATTGCGTTCATTGCGGCATGTGTTTAGAATCATGCCCGACGTACGAACAGACGGGTGAAGAACAGCACTCTCCGCGCGGCCGCGTTCATTTGATGAAGTCGGTCGGCGAAGGGAAGCTTGAGTTGACGCCTGATTTGCTCGATCCGATTTTTACGTGCTTGGATTGCCGTGCATGCACGACGGCTTGCCCGGCCGATGTCGATGTCGGTGGGCTCATTGAACAAGTGCGCGGCCAGCTCCGCCAGGCGGTTCCGCTCACCGGTTGGAAGGCGCTTGTCAGCGACGTTTTCTTAAAAGGCATTTTTCCGCATCCGTCGCGCCTCGATTGGCTCGGCCGCCTGCTGAAATGGTACCAAAAAAGCGGCTTGCAGACGGTGGCGCGCAAAACCGGACTGCTGCGTGTCATGCCCGATCACTTGGCTGAGATGGAGGCGATTTTGCCAGCGGTCGGTACGCCGGTTCGGAGAAAGTATAAACATCAGCCGCTCATTAAGGCGAAGGGGGAAACAAAGCGAACCGTCGCGATTTTGACCGGATGCGTCATGGATGTTATGTTTAGTGATATTAACGAAGCGACGATCCGTGTATTGACCCATAACGGCAACGATGTCGTCATCGTCCCGAACCAGACGTGCTGCGGGGCGCTTCACGTTCACGCCGGCGACCGCGAAACCGGCCGGAAGCTCGCCAAGCAAAATATTGAGGCGTTTCAACATGTCGACCATGTCATCGTTAACGCCGCCGGCTGCGGCTGCATGTTGAAAGAATATCCGGAACTGTTCCGCCATGACCCGGAATGGCATGAAAAGGCGGAGCAATTTGCCGCCAAAGTTGAGGATGTGTCCAAATTTTTGCATGACACGGGCTTCAAACCACCGAAAGCGGAATTGAACGTGCGCCTCACCTACCATGATGCGTGCCATTTGGCCCATGGCCAGGGCATCCGCCAAGAGCCGCGCGCTTTGATTGAAAGCATTCCGGGGGTGGAAATGGTCGCCATGCCAAACGCCGATCGTTGCTGCGGCAGCGCCGGCATTTACAACCTCACCCATCCGGAGATGGCACAAGCGGTGCTTGAGAGCAAAATGCAACACGTGCCGCAAGAGGTGGAGCTGATCTCGATGGGCAATCCAGGTTGCATGCTGCAAATGGCGCTTGGCGTCATGAAACATGGACGAAACCAAAAAATCGTCCATACGGTGCAGCTGCTCGATTGGGCGTACCAAAAAGAAGAAGGGAAGGACGTGCGCATATGAGAAAACGGCCGATTGCAACGAACGACCCGCACATCCAAGCGCTCGCCCGCATCGTTGGGGAACAGGCGATTTTATACCGGAAAGAAGATTTAATGGCGTATGACTGCGACGGCTTCACCGTCCACCGCCATTTGCCAAGGGCGGTTGTATTTCCAAACAGCACGGAGCAAGTGGCGGCGGTCGTCAAATACTGCCATGAGCATGATCTTCCGTTTCTCGCCCGCGGCGCCGGCACGGGGTTAAGCGGCGGGGCGATTCCGCTAAACGGCGAAGTCGTCATCAGCCTAACGCGGATGAAGCGGCTGTTGCACGTCGATCTCGAAAACCGGCGCGCCGTCGTCGAGCCGGGGTTTGTCAACTTGAAGTTGACGAACTCGGTCGCCCACCGCGGCTATTACTATGCGCCCGACCCGTCAAGCCAATATTGCTGCACGATCGGCGGCAACGTCGCTGAAAACGCTGGCGGCGCCCACTGCTTAAAATACGGAGTGACGACGAACCATATTTTAGGGCTTGAAGTCGTCTTGCCGAACGGCGAAGTGATTGAAATCGGCGGAAACGGCGTTCCCGATCCGCCAGGCTACGATTTGCTCGGGCTGCTGACCGGGTCGGAAGGGACGCTTGGCATCGTGACAAAAATCACCGTCCGTTTGTTGAAAAATCCCGAGGCCAAACAGACGGTGCTCGCCTATTTTGACGAAGTGGAAGATGCGAGCCAGACCGTTTCCGACATCATTTCCGCTGGAATCGTGCCGGCGGCGCTCGAGATGATGGACCAAACGGCCATCGAGGCGGTCGAAGCGGCCGCGTTTCCGGTCGGGCATCCGAAAGACATCGCCGCGCTGTTGCTCATTGAAGTGGATGGCATTTCCGCCGGGATCGACGAACAAATCAACGATATTTTAACGATTTGCCGCCGCCATCATGTGCGCGAAGTGAAAGTCGCCCAGTCAGAGGAAGAACGGGCCCGCTGGTGGGCGAACCGGAAAACCGGCTTTGGCGCCATGGGGGCGATTTCGCCTGACTATTTAGTGCAAGATGGCGTCATTCCGCGCAGCCGTCTGCCGGAAGTGCTGCGGGAAATCGCCGATATCAGCCGCAAGTATGGACTGAGAATCGCAAACATTTTCCACGCCGGCGACGGCAATTTGCACCCGCTTGTGCTGTTTGATGCGAGCAAGCCTGGGGAGACGGAGCGGGCGCTTGCCGCCGGAAGCGAATGCCTCAAGGCGTGCGCGGCGGTCGGCGGATCAATTACAGGGGAACATGGCGTTGGCATTGAGAAAAAAGAAGAGATGCGCTTCATTTTCACTGATGAGGAAATTTTGGCGCAAACGGCAATCCGCGACGTGTTTAACCCGAAAAACTTGCTCAACGCCGGCAAGCTGTTCCCGACGCCGGGGCGTTGTGTAGAGACAAAGATGCCGTCGACAGTGAAATGAAAATTTTTTGAAAACGATTGCCAGTCATTTCGTTTCATGGTATCATCTTTTTAGAGAAATTGAGAAACGATGTTTCGTAATAAGAAACAAGAGAGGGGAAGAGAATAATGGGCGAATACGTACAAAAAGGGAACATCCAAGTCGCCAAAGTGTTGTACGACTTTGTCAACGAGGAGCTTCTGCCGAACAGCGGGTTGGATCAAGACAAGTTTTGGAGCGATTTCGGCGCGCTCATTTCCGACTTGACGCCGCGCAACAAAGAATTGCTCGCCCGCCGCGACGAAATTCAAGAAAAATTGAATGAGTGGCATAAAGCGCATCGCGGCCGCTTTGATTTTAACGAATATAAAGCATTTTTGACAGACATCGGCTATTTGGAGCCGGAAGTCGAGGACTTTGAGATTACGACCGACAATGTCGATGATGAAATTGCCGTGCAAGCCGGGCCGCAGCTCGTCGTTCCGTTGACGAACGCCCGCTATGCATTAAACGCTGCCAACGCCCGTTGGGGCAGCCTGTACGACGCGCTGTACGGCACCGATGCCATCAGCGAAGAAGACGGCGCCGAGCGCGGTTCGTCGTACAACCCGGTGCGCGGGGCGAAAGTCATCGCCTACGGGCGGCAGTTTTTAGATGAAGCGGTGCCGCTGGCGCAATATTCCCATAAAGACGCTGTCCAGTACGCCATTGTTGATGGCCAGCTTGTCGTGACGACAGAAGGCGGGGCGACGACGGGGCTGAAAGAGCCGGAAAAATTCGTCGGCTTCCAAGGCGACCCGCAACATCCGACAGCGGTGTTGCTGAAGAACAATGGCCTTCACATTGAAATTCAAATCGACCGCGAGCATGCGGTCGGAAAAACGGATCAAGCCGGGGTCAAAGACATTGTCCTAGAAGCGGCCGTGACAACGATCATGGACGGTGAAGATTCGGTGGCGGCCGTTGACGCCGAAGACAAAGTGCTCGTTTACCGCAACTTGTTTGGTCTCGTTAAAGGCGATTTGACAGCGACATTTGAGAAAAACGGCAAAATCATGACGCGCTCCCTGAACCCGGATCGCGTATACAAAACGCCGGATGGCGGGGAGCTCGTGCTGCCGGGCCGTTCGCTCATGTTCGTGCGCAACGTCGGGCACTTAATGACGAACAACGCGATCTTGCATGCGAATGGCGAGGAAGTGCATGAAGGGATCATGGACGCCGTCATTACAAGCTTGATTATGAAACATTCGCTCATCGGCAATACACGCTACTTGAATTCGCGCAAAGGTTCCATCTACATCGTCAAGCCGAAAATGCACGGATCGGCGGAAGTGGCGTTTGCCAACGAGCTGTTTGACCGTGTCGAAGATATGCTCGGCCTTGAGCGGAATACGATTAAAATCGGCGTGATGGACGAGGAGCGCCGCACGTCGCTCAACTTGAAAAACTGCATCTACCAAGTGCGCGACCGCATCATTTTTATCAACACCGGCTTCCTCGACCGGACCGGAGACGAAATTCATACGTCGATGGAAGCGGGGCCGATGCTGCGCAAAAACGAGATGAAATCATCGACTTGGCTGCAGGCGTATGAAAAATCGAACGTCGCCGTTGGGCTTGCCGCCGGCTTCCGCGGCCGGGCGCAAATCGGCAAAGGAATGTGGGCGATGCCGGATTTGATGGCAGAAATGCTGAAGCAAAAAGGAGCGCAGCTCAAAGCAGGCGCCAATACGGCATGGGTGCCGTCGCCGACAGCGGCCACGCTCCATGCGCTTCATTACCATCAAGTGAACGTCTCCGCTGTGCAAAGCGAACTGGCGAACGATCGGAACGATTATCGCGACGACATGTTGCAAATCCCGGTCGTTGACCATCCGCAATGGACAGCGGAAGAGATTCAAGAAGAGCTCGACAACAACTGCCAAAGCATTTTAGGCTATGTCGTCCGCTGGATCGACCAAGGGATCGGCTGCTCGAAAGTGCCGGACATTCACAACGTCGGACTGATGGAAGACCGGGCGACGCTTCGCATCTCGAGCCAAATTCTCGCCAACTGGCTCCATCATGGCATTTGCACGAAAGAGCAAGTGCTTGAGACGCTCAAGCGGATGGCGAAAGTCGTCGACGAACAAAACGCCGGCGATCCGAACTATCGTCCGATGGCGCCGAATTACGATGATTCGGTGGCGTTCCAAGCGGCGTGCGATCTCATTTTCCGCGGCTATGAACAGCCAAACGGCTATACCGAGCCGATTTTGCACCGCCGCCGTCAAGAAGCAAAAGCGAAATTTGCCGCCATTCAGCAATAAACGCCAAAAGTTGTATAAGGAACAAGGGATGGATGACCTTGTTCCTTCCTATCTATTATGATCAGAAAATTAAGAAAATAAATGGAGAAAGGAGGCAGCTCCTAGTTACTATTGGCCGGTTGTCAAACGCAAAGCAGCACAAAAGGCGGTACAAGGGGATGGGGAAGGCTAGTAGCTAGGGATCAGTGATGGAACATTTGCGAGAACGAGCGTTGCTTGTCCATCGGCAGGCAAGAGGAAAGCTGTCAGTTGAAGTGAAAGTGCCGGTCGTGAATGCCAATGATTTAAGTCTCATTTATTCGCCGGGAGTGGCTGAACCGTGCAAAGAAATTTACGTCGACCAAGACGAAATGTACAACTATACAGTGAAGGGCAATTTTGTCGCCGTCGTCTCGAATGGCACGGCGGTGCTTGGGCTTGGCAACATTGGCGCGCGGGCGGCGCTTCCGGTCATGGAAGGGAAAGCCGCCTTGTTCAAAGCGTTCGCCGGGATCGATGCCGTGCCGCTTTGCCTCGATACTGAAGATCCGGAACAAATCATTCAAACGGTCAAGTTGCTGGAACCGGCGTTTGGGGGCATCAATTTGGAAGATATCGCCGCCCCCGCCTGCTTTGTCATTGAAGAGCGTCTTCGCCAAGAGATGGCGATCCCGGTGTTTCATGATGATCAGCATGGCACGGCGATTGTCGTGGCCGCTGGGCTGACGAACGCCTTGAAAGTGGTTGGCAAACAGCTTGCCGATTGCCGGGTTGTCATCAACGGCGCCGGCGCTGCCGGGGTGGCGATCGCCAAATTGCTGCTGTCGATCGGAGTCGGCGAACTGATCGTTTGCGACACAAAAGGAGCGATTTATGAAGGGCGCTCGCATGGGATGAACGCTATCAAGGAAGAAATCGCCCGGCAAACGAATCACCGCCGTATCTCCGGGACGCTTGCGGACGTCATTCAAGGCGCGGATGTGTTTATCGGTGTCTCGGTTGCTGGGGCGTTGACGCCGGCGATGGTTCGGACGATGAACCGCGGGGCGGTCGTATTCGCCTTGGCCAATCCGGTGCCTGAGATCATGCCGGATGAGGCAAAAGCCGCCGGCGCCGCCGTGGTCGCGACCGGCCGGTCGGATTTGCCGAACCAAGTGAACAACGTGTTGGCGTTCCCTGGCATTTTCCGCGGCGCGCTCGATGTGCGGGCGACGCAAATTAATGAGGCGATGAAAATTGCCGCTGCCGAAGCCATCGCCGGGCTCATCCAGCCGGAAGAGCTGACGGAAGAGTATGTCATCCCGAACCCGTTTGACCGGCGCGTCGTCGAGGCCGTCGCTTCCGCCGTCGCCCGTGCCGCCATGGAGACCGGGGTGGCTCGAGTCAAGGAAAAAGTTGAGGAACAAAATCGTGTCAGAGAGGGGTAGCCATCGATGAAATTTGCCCGTTTTCTCGCTGATGGCGCGATTCGCGCCGGTGTGGTGAACGGTGAAGTGATCCGCGAAATCGAAGGAAATATGTTCACCGCTTGGGATTATACGGGAAACGTATTTCGCTATGATCGCGTTTCGCTCGTGGCGCCGCTTGCGCCGCGCCATGTGATCGGCATTGGCGCCAACTATGTGGCCTCCAGTGAACAGCTGCCGGTGGAACTGCCAGATATTCCTGTCTTTTTCTTTAAACCATCCTCGTCGGTCGTCGGGCCGGAAGCGGAGGTGGTCATTCCGAGCGGGGTTGGTGAAGTGAAATTTGAATCCGAGCTGGCGGTTGTGATCGGCAAAGAGGCAAAACAGGTGAGCGAAGAAGACGTGTGGTCGTATATTTTCGGCTATACGGTCGCCAACGATGTCACCGCGCCGCAGTTTTTCCACCCGGACGGCCATTGGACGATCGGAAAATCGTTCGATACGTTTACACCGCTCGGCCCGGTCATTGAAACAGAGCTCGATCCTCGGGCTGTATCGGTGAAAGCGCGGGTCAATGGTGAAGAAAAGCAGAACAGCTCGACCAAGCTGATGATCATTTCCATCAGCAAAATGATTTCGTATTTGTCTCATGTCATGACGCTGCAACCGGGCGACGTCATTTTGACGGGAAGCCCGGTCGGCGCCGAGCTTGTCGGCCCGGGGACGGTCATTGAATGCGATGTGGACGGCATCGGCACGCTCCGCAATACGTTCGTCGCCGCCAAAGCGCCAGCCGTTTCCATCCGACGTTCATAACGAACCTGCGGCATCTCTGGGCCAAACAAGGCATCAGGCGCGTCCTGACGGTGAATACGTTCCGTCCGTTAAGGCGGCGCTCGCTGCCATGCGCGCCTGCGCTGCTCTCCCGCCTGCAAAAGCCCGGCTGTTCGTGTATAATGGCGAGCGGAGAGAACAAATCGAGGTGAATGCGATGGAACGAGAAAACACGGTCAAATCGGTCCGCCGGGCGCTGCAAATTATCGAAATCGTCAGCACGAAAAAGGACGGGCTGGGCGTGACGGAAATCGCGAAACAAATGGACATCAACAAAAGTTCGGTGTACCGCATTTTAACGACGCTTGCCCAATACGGCTATATCGAACAACATCCGGAAACGGAGCGGTATAAGCTCGGCTACAAGTTTTTAGAGCTCAGCTCAAAGCTGCTTGATTCGATCGATTTGCGCCAAGAGGCGAAGCCATATTTGCGCGAGCTCGAAAAAGAAACGAACGAGGTCATCCACCTCGTCGTCTATGATCAAGGGGAAGTCATTTATATTGAAAAATTGGAAGGAACGGAGACGCTGCGCATGCACTCCAAAGTCGGCAAGCGGGCTCCGATGCATTGCACGGCGGTCGGCAAGGCCATTTTAGCCCATTTGCCGCCCGCGGTGGCTGCAGAGATCATCGATCGGAAAGGACTGCCGAAGCATACCGATTGGACGATCACCGACCGCGAGGCATTTTTCCGCGAACTTGAGACCGTCCGGCAAAACGGGTATGCGCTTGACTTGGAAGAAAACGAGTACGGTATCCGATGTGTTGCCGTTCCGATTTTTGACTATACTGGCGGCGTCGTCGCGGCGATCAGCGTTTCCGGCCCGACGATCCGCATGACGGACGACCGCATCACATCGCTCACTGTGCGCATGCGACAGATCGGCAAAGAACTGTCGGCAAGGCTCGGCTATCGTGGAGCCCATTCCGTCCAGCTGTAGCGGCTGGACGTTTTTTTGTGCCAAGAAGAATGACCCATGTGGATGCCGCCTTGGCGGGGAAGATGAGAGGAAGGCGTCCTTTTTCCAAAACCGTTCAGATACAATCGAACGTTCTGTCGTTCGGCCGGCTCCGATATATCGGTTGTCTGCCAGTTTGAAACGAGAGAGGACTGCCTCTTGGTGGGCGTTTTTTGTAGTGCAAACAAACGGAATGCATGTAAAATAGAAACGAGGTGATATGCGACGTGAAAAAACAGACGCTGTCGGAATGGATCGAACAGCTTCGCCAAGATCCGAATGTCGTGCATTGGCATGAAATCGAACCGAAAGAAGCGAATTTCGTTCCGTTTCCAGACGAACTCGATCCGCGGCTTGGCGCGGCGCTCAAAGCGCGCGGCATCGCTTCGTTGTATACGCACCAGGCGGCCGCTTATGACGCGGTCCAAAGCGGGCGGAACATTGTCGCCGTGACGCCGACCGCTTCAGGGAAAACGCTTTGCTACAATTTGCCGGTGCTCGATGCCATTGCCAAAGAGCCATCGAGCCGCGCCCTGTATATCTTTCCAACGAAGGCGCTCGCTCAAGATCAAAAAAATGAACTAAACGAGATCATCGCCGAGATGGGGGTGTCGATTTACAGCCATACATACGACGGCGACACGGCGCCGGCGCTGCGGCAAAAAATCCGTCAAGCAGGCCATATTGTCATCACCAACCCAGATATGCTCCATACGGCCATTTTGCCGCACCATACGAAATGGATTTCTCTTTTTGAACAGCTGCGCTACGTCGTCATCGATGAACTGCATACATACCGCGGCGTATTCGGCAGCCATGTGGCGAACGTCATCCGCCGCTTAAAGCGCATTTGCGCCTTTTACGGGAGTCGACCAACGTTTATTTGCACGTCGGCGACGATCGCCAATCCGAAAGAGTTGGCGGAGCGGCTGATCGGTGAACCGGTGGCGCTTATTGACAACAATGGGGCGCCGCGCGGGCGGAAATATTTCGTGTTTTACAATCCGCCGGTTGTCGAGCGGACGATGAACATCCGCCAAAGCGCGACAAAAACGGCCGTTGAGCTCGCAAGACAGCTGCTTGTCAACCGCATTCCGACGATCGTTTTCGCCCGCAGCCGCGTCCGTGTCGAGTTGATTTTAAGCCATTTGCAGGCGGTGGTGAACGAACGAATCGGCGATACGACGATCCGCGGCTACCGCGGCGGCTACTTGCCGAACGAGCGGCGCGCCATTGAAAAAGGGTTGCGCAGCGGGGAGATTATCGGTGTGGTGAGCACGAATGCGCTCGAGCTCGGTGTTGATATCGGCCAATTGCAAGCGTGCATCTTAACAGGGTATCCGGGAACGATCGCCAGCACGTGGCAGCAAGCCGGGCGCGCCGGCCGGCGCCAGGGCGATTCGCTCGTTGTGATGATCGCAAGCGCAAGCCCCCTCGATCAGTACATCATCTCCCATCCAGAATACTTTTTCGCCCGCTCGCCGGAGGCGGCGCGCATCAACCCGGACAATCTGCTCATTTTGGTCGATCATATCAAATGCGCCGCCTATGAGCTTCCGTTCCGGCGCGGCGAGACGTTCGGCGGCGTCGAGGTCGAAGAGGTGCTCGACTTTTTGGCCGAGCAAGGGGTGCTAAACGAACGCGCTGGGCGCTGGCACTGGATGAGCGACGCGTTTCCCGCGCATGATATCAGTTTGCGCTCCGCGGCTCAGGAAAACGTCGTCATCATCGATATTTCCGACACCGCCCACCATCGCGTCATCGGCGAAATGGACCGCTTCAGCGCGATGACGCTGCTTCATGATGAAGCGATTTATTTGCACGAAGGAGCACAATACCAAGTTGAAAAGCTCGACTGGGAGGAGAAAAAGGCGTACGTCCGCCAAGTCGATGTTGAATATTTTACGGACGCCAATTTAGCTGTCCGGCTTGATGTGCTGTCGGAAGACCGGAGCGAAACGCGCGGACAAATGGCGGTGCGTTACGGTGATGTATCGGTCCGAGCGATGGCGACGATTTTTAAAAAGCTGAAGCTGTCGACGTTTGAAAACATCGGATCAGGGCCGATCCGCCTTCCGGAGGAAACGCTTCATACGTCGGCGGCGTGGATCGAGTGGGAGGCGGTGCCGTCACGGTTTTCCCCGGCGCTGTTTGAACAACTCCTTGTCGGCATCGCCAATGTGCTTGGTCATCTCGTGCCGGTGTTTGTCATGTGCGACCGCTCCGATCTTCACGTCGTGCCGCAGCTTAAGGCGCCGCATTCCGGACGGCCGACGATTTTCCTTTATGATCGCTATCCAGGCGGAGTCGGCCTGTCGGAGGCGGTGTTTGAACGGTATGAAGAGATCATGAAACATGTGAAAGAATGGGTCGAACGCTGCCCGTGTGCGGACGGCTGCCCATCGTGCATCGGCATTTCAAGCGCTGACGGACCGTCGTTGAAGCGCGAACTTGTCCAGTTTTTGGACGAACAACTTGCCGTTTGGGCCGGTCCGTCCGTTTAAGCGTCGTCATGCGTGTTTTTGCCGAGTGTGGGAGAATCAACTTATAGAAGCAAGCCGACGTCAAGCAAGGAGGGGGTGAACGGATGAAGCCGAAGTTGGCGCAATGGAAAGAATTGCTTGCCGCCCGGCATAAAAAGGAGAACGATGAAGAAAAAGAAGAGGAGAAACCGGACGGACGACCTGTGACGGACGTGCCGTATGCCGACGTTTGGCGGGAGTACGGCGCCAAGCCGTATTGGTTTGCCGGCGATTACTGCCTCATTCGGGAAACGGTGTATCCGCTTGACTATCAGCACGGCCGCTATCGGCTCGGAGCGCTGTATGAAGTGCACGAAAGATGGCAGGAAGCGCCGTTTTCCCATCCGCTCTCCTGCCGCGGCTTTGCCGTTAGCGACTTATTCTTTTTTGACACGGAGACGATGGGACTTTCAAGCGGGGCGGGAAACATCATGTTCTTGCTTGGCCACGCCCGCATTCTTGGCGATTTCGTCACCATCCGCCAGCACCTTCTGCCATACCCAGGGGCGGAAGTGGCGCTCTATCAAAGTTTTTTGTCTGACGTCGATTATACGACGCTTGTTACCTATAATGGAAAAGCGTTCGACTGGCCGCGCCTGAAAACGCGCCATGCGCTTGTCCGCAACATGGTGCCAAAACTGCCAGCGTTCGGTCATTTTGATTTGTATCACGCCGCCCGCCGCTTATGGAAAGACAAATTGGATTCGCTGCGCCTTTCGGAAGTGGAGCGGCACATTCTCTATGTCGAGCGGGGCGATGATGTGCCGGGCTTTTTGGCGCCGATGATGTACAAGGAGTTTTTGCAAACGCCCCATCCAGACCGGCTCATGCCAGTATTGCGCCATAACGAGCGCGACGTGTTGTCGCTCATTGCTCTCTACATTCACCTATCCGTTCAGCTGCTTGAAGCGGACCGGCTCGCTGACCCCAAGGAGCAGTTGGCCGCCGCCCGTTGGTTCGAAGCGGTCGGGGAAACAGCGGCGGCAAGGGGGGTGTACGAGGAGGCGAGCGGCAAAGGGGCGAAGGAAGCACAGACGGCGAAATGGCAGCTTTCTCTTTTATACCGAAAAGAAAAACGATATGAAGAGGCTGCTCTCCTTTGGCGCGACTTGTTTATCCACGGAAATGGCTATTGGAAGGCGAAGGCCGGGCTTGAACTGGCGAAGGTGTATGAACATTATTTCCGGGATGCGGCCGAAGCGCACCGTTATGCCGTTATGGCATATGAAGCGTGGCGGTCGCTCGCTAGGATGAGCCGACAACATAGCGAGAAAGAAGAAGCGGAATGGCGCAGGAGGCTCGCGCGGCTTGAACGCAAGAAAAACGGGTGAGAACTCGTCCATTTCCCTGGCAAGCGCAAAATATGACAGAAAACGAAAATGTTTCGTCTTTTTGTTGTGAATCTTGTAGAAAAAAGAAAAAACGTGTACAATGGCATCGGAATGAACGAAAACGATGGCAGGGAGAAGAAGACGATGCGGAGCATGTACAAAAAAATTTTGTATCTCTTTTTTATTGTCGTCGGTTTGACGTTTGTCGTGTTCAATTATATCTATTAATGAACGTCAGAGAGGCCGGCGCCGCATAACGGATTCAAAAAGACGAATGACTATGCCAAAACGTCCGAAGCACCGGAGCGAGAGAGCCGGTAGATTGTTGGCGCGAATGGCTCTTCAAAATGGGTGTTTATACTAGTACGAGTCCACTCCGTTCATCATAGGCTAGTATTGTCAAGCAACAGCCTAAATTGATGAAAGGAGAGGAATATGATGCATTGCCTGCCGAATGTAACGGCGCCGATCGTTCATCCGCCTCGTTGCAACGTTTTGCATCATTTCGAAGCAACGATTGTGCCGCATATCCATCCATCGCATACGATGCATGTTTATCATCACCTGTATGAACATCAACATTATTTCCCGCATACGGAATCGGCGGTGGCTCAGGCTGCCAATCGCCATCTGTACTGCCCGGGTCCGGGACCGATGCCATTTCCGCCGTTTCCGCTGCGATAGTAAGGGCCAAAAACAGAAGCCGCTTTGTCGGCTTCTGTTTTTTTACGGATGGAAAACGCCGGCAGCCGGCGGCGTTTGGGCGGGAGGACGGCGTTTCGGCGCCGCCGGGAAGTCTGCGTGGGCGCCATGCGGCTTCCCGATCGATGCGGCAAGCCAACCGTCAATTGACAACCGGCTGAATTTCTGAAAAAATAAAGAGAAGATGATCGTTGAATGCGGATTGAGGTGAAAAGCCATGTCAGCCCATCAAGTGAAACTGACGCCGAAAGACATTTTAGAAAAGGAATTTAAGGTAAGCATACGGGGGTACAACCAAGACGAAGTGGATCAATTTTTGGATCTCATTATTAAAGATTATGAAGCATTTCAGCAAGAAATTGACGAGTTGCGCCAGGAAAACGCCCGGCTGAAGCGGCAAGTCGAGGAGCTTCAAAAACGGCCGGCGATGTCGGCGGGAACGACGAACTACGACATTTTGCAGCGCCTTTCCAACTTAGAAAAGCATGTGTTTGGCCGGAAACTGTATGAATAACCAGCCGGCAGGGCGAAGTTGATGCAGGGATTTCTAATTTTTTCTTCTTGATTCTCACACCAAGATCAGCTATACTGTAAGATGCTCGCAGCGTTAATCATGTTCGGGTAATCGCTGCGGCCGGTTTCGGCCGTAGAGGAAAGTCCATGCTCGCACGGTGCTGAGATGCCCGTAGTGTTCGTGCCTAGCGAATCCATAAGCTAGGGCAGTCTGGCTTCGGCTGGGCTGACGGCGGGGAAAGAACCTACGTCCGCATGCGGATATGGTTCGATTACCCTGAAAGTGCCACAGTGACGCAGCTCTAAGGGAAACCTTAGAGGTGGAACGCGGTAAACCCCACGAGCGAGAAACCCAAATGATGGTAGGGGCACCTTCCCGAAGGAAATGAACGGAGGGAAGGACAGGCGGCGTACGCTGCCTGTAGATAGATGATTACCGCCGGAGTACGAGGCGAAAGCCGCTTGCAGTACGAAGGTACAGAACATGGCTTACAGAACATGATTAACGCGGTGATTGGAATCGTGGGAAAGCCCTCCTGCAGGAAGGAGGGCTTTCTCTTTTGTGTGTTTTCCTTCCATATGACTATAATGGAAGTATAGGCCATGAATGAGGATACATACATCTATCAGATAGGGGGAACAGGATGACTTCGTTTTCGCTGATTGCCACGGCCGCGATGGGGCTCGAATCAGTCGTCGCGGAAGAAGTGCGCCGGCTTGGCTATGAGTGCCAAGTGGAGAACGGCAAAGTGACGTTTGAAGGCGATGCGCTCGCCATTTGCCGGGCCAACCTTTGGCTGCGCACCGCTGACCGCGTGAAGCTGAAAGTCGGTGAGTTTCGAGCGACGACGTTTGAGGAGTTGTTTGAACAAACGAAGGCGTTGCCATGGGCCGATTACTTGCCGAAAGATGCCGAGTTTCCGGTGATCGGGAAGTCGGTCAAATCAACGCTGTTCAGCGTTTCCGACTGCCAAGCCATTGTGAAAAAGGCAGTCGTCGAAAGCTTAAAAGCGCGCTATCATTTGTCGTGGTTCCCGGAAACCGGGCCGTTGTATCGGATCGAGGTGGCGCTTCACAAAGATATCGCTACGTTGACGATCGATACAAGCGGCGCCGGGCTGCATAAACGCGGCTACCGTGCTCGCCAAGGGGAGGCGCCGCTAAGAGAGACGCTCGCGGCCGCCTTAGTGTTGCTCACCAATTGGACGCCCGAGCGCCCGTTCGTCGATCCGTTTTGCGGGTCGGGCACGATTGCCATTGAGGCGGCGCTGATCGGCCAAAACATCGCCCCAGGGTTTAACCGGGATTTCGTCTCGGAGCAATGGCCGTGGATCGGGGAATCGGTATGGGAAGAGGCGCGCCAAGAGGCGGAACAGATGGCGCGTTACGACCAACCGCTTGATATTTGCGGGATTGACCTTGACCCGCACATGGTCGAGATCGCCAAGATGAATGCAGCCGAAGCGGGGCTTTCCGATCTCATTTCTTTTCGGGAGGGCCGCGCCGAGCAGTTTCGGACCGATGCACAATACGGGGTGATCGTCGGCAACCCGCCATACGGCGAACGGCTTGGCGAACAACGGGAGGTCGAAGCGCTCTATCGCGCCATCGGCCGCGCCTTCGCCGCCTTGGATACGTGGTCGGTGTACATTTTAACCGCCCACCGCGGTTTTGAAACGCATTACGGCCGCCCGGCGACGAAGCGGCGCAAACTGTTTAACGGCTTTATTGAAACCCATTACTACCAGTACTGGGGGCCGCGGCCGCCGCGCGAAGCTCGAAGTTGACTTCTCGGCGGCCATCGATCATAATATTGTTTTGTTACTAGGGATCGAGCGCGCAACAAACTTGTTGCGCGCTTATGCATGATATGCCGGGGGAGTTTATGCCAATTGGAGGGGTGGCGACGATGGGCCATGAACGTTATCCGTTTGTTGTAGAAAAAAATGAAAACTTTTTTGATAAGTTGAGCCAGTGGATCGGCGATGTTTTTTATGACATTTTGCCGGAAGCCGGCTTTGAGCTGCGCGACGAGCAAATTTATATGGCGTTTCAGCTCGAGCGGGCGTTTCGAGAAAAAAAGGTGATCTTCGCCGAAGCGGGAGTTGGCACAGGGAAAACGATCGTGTATTTGCTGTATGCAGTCTGCTACGCCCGCTATACCGGCAAGCCGGCCATTATCGCCTGCGCCGATGAGACGCTCATTGAGCAGCTCGTCAAAAAGGAAGGCGATATTGCGAAGCTATCCAACGTGCTCGGGCTGGAAATCGACGTCCGGCTGGCGAAATCGCCAGATCAATATTTATGTTTGAATAAACTGGAAGAAGTAACGACGTATGACGATGACGACATCGAGCTGTATGAGCAAATTTACGATGAACTTCCGGCTTTCGTCCATGACAACAAACCGCTGCAGTCGTTCTACCGCTACGGCGACCGAAAAGAATACGCCCACCTGACTGATGAACAGTGGAAAAAAATCGCCTGGGATCCGTTTCAAGACTGTTTCACGTGCGAAAAGCGGCATCGCTGCGGACAGACGCTTTGGCGCGACTATTACCGGAAGGCGGCGGATTTGATCGTCTGCTCGCACGATTTTTATATGGAACATGTTTGGACGTATGAAGCGCGCAAGCGGGAAGGACAGCTGCCGCTGTTGCCGGAAGCGAGCTGTGTCGTGTTTGACGAAGGGCATTTATTGGAGTTCGCTGCGCAAAAGGCGTTGACATATCGAATGAAAGAGACGACGCTTGAGACGTTGCTGACACGTCTTCTTGAAAACGACATCCGTGAAGAGCTCGCCTATTTAATTGAGGAGACGCTGGAGACGAGCACGCGCTTTTTTGATGAGCTGAAAGCGTGCGCGAAAGACGTTCCGGGTTCGAACCGGAAAGAAATTTTGCCGTCGCCGCGTCTTGAACAATGGGCGAAGCGGCTCCGCGGCCAAATGGTCGAAATCGGCAACGAGCTTGTGTTTGAAAGCGAGACGTATACGATCGATCATTACCAGCTGAACATTGTGGATGAATATTTGGATCAAATCCAGTATTCACTCGATTTGTTTTTGAAAAACGCCGACGCCATTACGTGGCTTGAGTCGTCGCGTCAAGAGGCGACGTTTGTCGTCATGCCGCGCACCGTTCAGGAAGTGTTGCGCGAAAAAGTGTTCGCGAAACGCATGCCGTTTGTCTTTTCATCGGCAACACTATCAAACGGAAAATCATTCCAATATATAGCGCAAAGCTTAGGCATTGATGACTATTTATCGTTCAGCGTGCCGTCGCCGTTTGATTACGACGAACAGATGACGATTTTTATGCCGACGTTCCGCGCGGATGAGACGCTGTTTGCCAAAAAATACGCATATGCGCTTGAAAAATTGCGCGAAACCGGAGGCCGGGCGCTCATCTTGTTCCCGACGCGCGAGGAGCTTCTTCAGTTTAAAGAGGCGGCAGCCGGCGAACCATTTTCGTTTTTGTTTGAAGGCGACCGCGAAATCAGCGATTTGGTCGCTGAATTTCAGCGCGAGGAAGAGACGGTGCTTTGTTCTGAACATTTATGGGAGGGGCTGGACATCCCGGGGCCGTCGCTGTCGAACGTCATGATTTGGTCGCTGCCGTATCCGCCGAATGATCCGGTGTTTCAGGCGAAGCGAAAAGCGTATAGCAACCCGTTTTGGGACGTCGATGTGCCGTATATGCTTCTTCGCCTTCGCCAAGGAGTCGGACGGCTCATCCGCACGCGCGACGACTGCGGCATCGTTTCCATTTTCGTCACCGACAGGGAAGATGAACGGGTCATTGCGGCGATCAAAGACGTGTTGCCGACAGCGGTGAGGGAAGAATGATATTCTTCCCTTTTTCATTTTCCACAAAAATAGCATTTTCTCGCTGGCAAGCAGGAAAATGGCACCTTGTTATGGAAATGATGATACGGCCATGAAATACATAGGGGGACTGAGTATAGTGAAACCAATCGAAGCGCAGTTTTTGCAATACGTGAAAAAAATGACGGGCTACCGCGAAGCGATTGGCCTCATGTATTGGGATTTGCGGACTGGCGCCCCGAAAAAAGGGGTCGAGCAGCGATCAGAAGTGATCGGCATGCTGTCAGAAGAAGTGTTTCGCATGTCGACATCCGAGGAGATGGCAGCCTTTATCGCCAAGCTGTCGCCCAAAGCCGTCTACGAGCAGCTGAATGACGTGACAAAGAAAACGCTTGATGAATGCAAAAAAGAATACGAGCGCAATAAAAAAATTCCAGCGGATGAATACAAAGAGTTTGTCGTGCTTTGTTCCAAAGCGGAAAGCGTTTGGGAAGAAGCGAAAGCGGCTGCTGATTTCGCCCGGTTTCGCCCGTATTTGGAGCAAATCATCGAGTTTCAGCGCCGCTTTATCCGTTATTGGGGGTATGAAGGACACCCGTACAATACGCTGCTCGATCAATACGAGCCGGGCATGACCGTCGATTTGCTTGACGAACTGTTCAGCCGCCTGCGCGAACGCATCGTCCCGCTTGTGCACGCCATTTCCGCCGCGTCCGACAAGCCGGACACGTCCTTTTTGTTCGCGCCGTTTCCAAAAGAAAAGCAGCGCGCTTTTCTGCTTGAGTTGCTTAAAGAGCTCGGCTATGATTTTGGCAAGGGGAGACTTGATGAGACGGTCCATCCATTTGCGATCGGGCTCAACCCGAACGATGTGCGCATTACGACGCGCTACGACGAGCGCGACTTCCGCACCGCGGTGTTTGGCACGATCCATGAATGCGGCCATGCGCTGTATGAACAACACATTTCCGAGGCGCTTGTCGGCACTCCGCTTGCAAGCGGGGCGTCGATGGGCATTCATGAATCGCAGTCGCTCTTTTTTGAAAATATGATCGGACGCCACTATGCGTTTTGGAAGCGGCATTATCCGCGCCTTTTGCAATACGCGCCCACGCAGTTCGCCGACGTTTCGCTTGATGCGTTTTACCGGGCGATCAATGAAGCGAAGCCGTCGCTCATTCGTATTGAAGCGGACGAACTGACGTATCCGCTCCATATTATCATCCGCTATGAAATCGAAAAGCAGCTGTTTGCTGGGGAGCTGGAAGCGATCGACTTGCCGGATGTATGGAATGAGAAATATGAACAATACCTTGGCATCCGCCCGCACAACGATGCGGTCGGCGTGTTGCAGGACGTCCATTGGTCCGGCGGCAGCTTCGGCTATTTCCCATCGTATGCGCTCGGCTATATGTATGCGGCGCAATTCAAGCAAGCGATGGAAAAAGAGTTGGATGTAGCTGGGCTGCTTGAAGAGGGGAACATCGCACCGATCCGTGAATGGCTGACCGTTCATATCCACCAGTTTGGAAAAATGAAAAAGCCGCTCGAACTTGTGCGCGATGCGACGGGCGAAACGCTGAAAGCCGATTATCTTATTCAATATTTAGAAGAAAAATATAAGGCGCTTTATCGATTATAGAAACAGGCGCGTCAGTGCAAACATCGTTCTTACGCTGTTCGTTTAGTTTTTCTGTCGACAAAGTCCTATTGTGTCTCGGTTTTATGCACATAAAGAGGAAGGTGTCCCGATCGCTTGGGGACACCTTCTTGTTTCACCATAATTTGTATCCTTTCGACCCCGGCGGAGCGTTTTGAATGATGTCGATGATCGGCACCGTATAGGCGATCAAAATGAGCGCAACGACGAGGCCGATCCAAAGCTTCCAGTTTTCAAGCGCCAGCGCAGCCCGTTCATACGGGGCAGCTGCCTCGGCGACCGGAAACTCCGTTTCGCCTTTCGGGGCGAAAAAGGCCAAGTTGATCACGATGACGAGAATCAAAATAATGCCGATGAACAAGATGGTGCCGCCGACCGCTTGCGCGATTTGGTACGGAATCCATTC
Organism: Geobacillus sp. CCR; assembly: GCF_052906625.1. Lineage (NCBI taxonomy): Bacteria > Bacillati > Bacillota > Bacilli > Caryophanales > Anoxybacillaceae > Geobacillus > Geobacillus sp. CCR. The sequence goes on from NZ_JBREBQ010000008.1 coordinate 73,886, forward strand.
AAGCGCTTGCGGCGAATTGCTGTACGTTGAGAACGCCGAGCGTCGCGGTGCGCCGAGCAGACCGGCAAAATGCATCGAGCCGGACATGAACGTCATCCCAACCGCCCAAACGATCGTTTGAATGATGGCGAGCCGGTTCATCGCTTTCGTCATCACCCGGCCGGTCAAATGCGGAATGAGCCAGTATGACGCACCAAAAAATGTTAGGACGACAGTCGTTGCCACCGTTAAATGGAAGTGGCCGGTCACCCAAATCGTATTATGGACGACTTGGTTGAGTTGGTGCGAGGCGTTAATAATCCCGCCGGTGCCGGCCGGAATAAAAAACAGCATTCCGACAAACGGGGCGAAAAAGCGGGCGTCGCTCCACGGGAGTTTCCGCAGCCAGCCGAACAAGCCGGTCGCTCCCTGCGAGCGGCCGTACGATTCAAACGTCGCAAACATGGCGAACGCGGTCATGAGCGACGGAATGATGACCATGAACGTCAAGACGACTTGCACGTATTTCCAAAACGGCGAAATTCCCGGCTCAAGCAATTGGTGATGGAAGCCGACCGGAATCGAAAACAGCAAAAACAAGATAAACGCCAGCCGTGCGAGTGAATCGGAGAACATTTTGCCGCCGATCACTTTCGGAATGACGGCGTACCAAACCATATACGCCGGCAATAGCCAGAAGTAGACGAGCGGATGCCCAAAATACCAAAACAGCGTCCGGCTCAAGAGCACGTTCACCCGATCCGTGAGCCCAAGCGACCACGGAATGAGCTGGAAGACGACGGTGGCGGCGACGCCAAGCGAACAGACGAGCCATAGCACCATATTCGTCACTGACATGAACGCCAGCAGCGGGCTCACTTGACCGCGGTGCGTTTTCCGCCAGCGGGCATAATGAGCGAACATCGCAAAGCCGCTCACCCAGCTGCCGACGACGACAAGCGCCAAGCCGATGTAAAAGCCGGCGTGCGCTTGCAGCGGCGCGTAAAACGTATATAAGACAGATGCCTTGCCGGTTAAGATGAAAAACGCACTCATGGCTGTTCCGATTGTCATCAGCCAAAAACCGATCCAACCGGTCCGGCGCGAACCGTCTGAGAGCGCCCCGGTTGTACGGCTGACCGCGGCGAACTGAAAGCCGATAATGAAAAACGTCGTCAGCACGAGTCCAAGCAAGACGCCATGCGTCGTCAAAATCGTGTAATAGCTGATCCCAGCCGGGAGCTCAAACTTGCCGGAACGGACTAATGTTTGCAATAGGCCGGCGAACCCCCCGAGCGCGAGGGCGGTAAAGGCGACGAACAAATGGGCAAGCGCCAGTTTCGCATCGCGGCGATCGACTTTTTCCAACGGTTGTGCCATGTTACTCCACCACCTTTATGCGCGCCGTCATCATATGGTGGCCGGCGCCGCAATACTCGTTGCAAAGAATCGTATATTCGCCCGGTTTGTCAAACGTGGTTGTTAAGCTGTTCACATAACCGGGTTCGACCATCATGTTCACGTTCGTTCCCGGGATTTCAAATCCGTGGATGACGTCTTTCGAAGTGACGTTGATCGTCACTTTCGCTCCTTTTGGAATTTCGATCGCATTCGGTGTAAAAGAAAACGCGGCGACGACGATGTTCAACTCGTATTCCTTGTCTCCTTTTTTGACGAGCCCCGGATGATCAAACGGCGGGGTCGAATCGACTTTTTCTGGATCGATCGTCGTCAGGCAGCTCGGCGGCTGCTGTCCGGCGGCGAATGCACTTACGCCGACGACCGTCAAAAAAACGATCAAACAGCCGATGCCAAACGCAAGCCAAATTTTTTCATACTTATGGATGTGCATACCGATTCCCTCCTTTGCCGCTTACAGGCGGTGCAAAAATAAAAAGTAGACGCTGACCCAAGAAAAAATGATGAAAAAGCCGAGCAGAAACACAGAGGCCAGCGTGCCTTTGAGCGCCGGCTCTTTTTCCTTTTTCGTTTGCCGGGCCGCTGTGATCAGTTTTGCCATGCCGTATCCCTCCTCTTTGTTGGATTCATCCCCCATAACAGCAATTCGGCAGGTGCGCCAAACGGCCAATTTCCCTGCTTTGACACTATCATAACTGTACAAAACTGGGGCAACAGTGACTTTTCTCACAAAAACGATGCTGGAAGTGTGAACAAATGGTGACGTTTGTGAAAAAATGATGAAGACGTCATTTTCTCTCGCGGCAGCAGAGCCCGCCAATGTTCTTTTTGCTGGCATGTAAAGCGCCGGCGATTGAACAGGCAATGGGATGCAGCAAAGAGATTAAGCCTATCGATCATTGATGATTTTTTAGCCAACGGCCAAGCGGCGCTCGGAATGGTGGAGATCATCGAGCAAGCGGGAGCTGATATGGTCGGCATCGGCATTGTCATTGAAAAAGCGTTTCAAGACGGCGGCCGGCTGCTTCGTTCGCGCGGCTTCCGCGTTGCGTCGCTCGCCCGCATCGCATCGCTTGATGGCGGCGCCATTCAATTTGCTGACGAGGTGATGAGTCGATGAAGATGAAATGGTGGCAAGTCGGATCGCTCGGCATCCAACATGTATTGGCCATGTACGCCGGGGCGATCGTCGTTCCGCTCATCGTCGGCGGGGCGCTGATCGCGATGTTCGGCATGGTCATTGCCTACGGTGTGAAAATGTTAGGCCAAGTTGACCTAACTGTGCAAGAGAACTTGCTGATCATCGCCTGCTCGGTCGGCGTGGGGCTTGGGGTGACGGCGGTGCCGAACTTGTTTGCCGAGCTGCCGACCGGCTTGCGCATTTTAACCGACAGCGGCATCGTCGCCGGCAGCATGACCGCCATCATCTTAAACGCCGTCTTCCATTTCGGTAAGGCAAGAAAATCGGCTGCACTGCCGCTGCAGGAACAAAAAATTTCATAATGGTGTTGATCGCTTTTATAGCCATCTTCGTTTTCCGGCCACTGCTCGGGAAATGGGGGTGGCTTTTTTATTGGCGTGTCGATTGGCAGAGAAAATGATAGAAACTGGTGGAGGGATGATGGTATAATGGAAAGCGAATAGGAAAGGGGGTGAAACAATGGATGAATGGGTGGAGCGCCTTTTCGATGAGCTGCGGCAAATACGGAATCAGATGGCGACCAAACAGGATGTTGTGCGGGTGAATGATCGCATCGATCGGCTTGAACAAACGGTGAGCGCGACGAAAGAGGATGTTGCGCGGTTAAATGGACGCGTCGGGCAACTCGAAGAGACCGTGGCAGCGACGAGAGAAGACGTTGTCCGGATGAATGATCGCATCGGGCGGCTTGAGCAGACCGTGGCAGCGACGAGAGAAGACGTCGCAGCGCTGGATGGGCGCATCGGGACCATCGAGCGGACGATGGCAACGAAAGAGGATGTCGCAGCGCTGGATGGGCGCATCGGGACCATCGAGCGGACGATGGCAACGAAAGAGGATGTCGCAGCGCTGGATGAGCGCATCGGGACCATCGAGCGGACGATGGCAACGAAAGAGGATGTCGCAGCGCTGGATGGGCGCATCGGGCAACTCGAAGAGACCGTGGCGGCTAACAGAGACGACATTGCGGCGCTCGACAGCCGGATTGGGCGCATGGAACAAACGATGGCGACGAAAGAGGACGTTGCCGAATTGCCGTTTATTCGGCAAGCTGTCGTGGAAACGTTAGAAACGCTCCATGAAATTTCGGCGATGAAACAAACCCTCACAGAAATGCAACAAAAAGTCAATGAAGTCATTGCCGGACAAGCGCGGCAAGAGCTCGTACTTCAATCCCTCGCTTTGCACTTGCTCGAGCATGAAAGTGAAATCCGCGCGCTAAAAGCGAGATAAATAACGAACCTCTCCTATTGTACATCCTCGCTGATGATCATGTTCCTTCCAAAACAGGCCGGTTTTGTCCGCGCCTGTTTTTTGATTGCAGCAACTTTTCATAACTTTTTTTGGCTGCGAAAACTAGAAATCCATTCGCTGTTCCTGAAAAAACGGGTGTACAAACATATTTTCCATTGCATATAGTTTGGCTTGTTGCGCATCCTAATAGAATAAAGAGGAACAGACCGAGGTGTTTGTATGCCGGTTCTTTTATCTGTCGGCACAGCAAGGATGCCGTATACGGCCGCCCAAGACGAGGTGAAGCAGCATGTCGCCGGGCTGTTCGCCGGTCGAATGGCGCGTGCGGAGCGGCTGCTGCAGGCGTTTGACAACAGCGGCATTCATACGCGCACGTTTGTCCAACCGCTTGCCTGGTACAGCGCGCCGCGCGGTTTCGGTGAAAAAAATGGGGTGTACATCGACCGTGCCGTCCGCTACAGCCGAGAGGCGGTCAATGACTGTTTGCGCAAGGCTTCGTCCGGCCCTGTTTTGCATGAGGAGATCGATGCGCTGTTTTACATCTCAACGACAGGGCTGTCGACGCCGAGCATCGAGGCGCGGCTGATGAACGTATTGCCGTTCTCCCCTCATGCCGTAAGAGTGCCGATTTGGGGGCTCGGTTGTGCGGGAGGGGCGGCTGGGCTCGCCCGGGCAGCCGACTATTGCCGGGCGTTTCCGAATGCCAAGGCGCTTGTGATCGCCGTTGAGTTTTGCAGTTTGACGTTTCAACTCAATGATTGGTCCAAAAGCAATGTGATCGGTACGTCGCTTTTTTCCGACGGCGTGGCGTGCTTGCTTGTGGCTGGCGACGGAGCGGCGCCGACAGCTGGCGCGCCGCGTGTCATCGCCGCCCGCTCGGTGCTCATGCCCGGCTCGGAAGACGTGATGGGCTGGGATGTTCGCGACGAAGGTTTGTTTGTCATCTTTTCAAAAGACATTCCGGCGATCGTTCGCTATTGGCTGCGCCCGCAAGTCGAGTCGTTTTTGCAGGAACATGGGTTAGGGCTTGGGGATATTCATCATTTCATCGCCCACCCGGGCGGGAGGAAAGTCATTGAAGCGTACGAGGAGGCGTTCGGATTCGGTCCGGAACAGACAAAAGCCGCTAGAGACGTGCTCGCCCGCTACGGCAACATGTCGTCGGCCACCGTGTATTTTGTGCTCGAACAGATGATGCGGCAGCCGCTTTCGTCCGGGCACGGCCTGCTTATCGCTCTCGGCCCGGGCTTTAGTGCGGAAATGGTGCTGCTTCAATGGGGGGATGATCGTGCGGTTTTGGTTCGTGTTTTTGGCGGTTGCCGGCATGCGCGTCATTGAGCTTCGGCTTGCAAAACGGAACGAACAGTATGTGAAAGCGCTCGGGGCGCGGGAGTTCGGCGCTCGCCATTACCCGTTGATCGTATTGATGCATGTCGGTTTCTTTTTGTCGTTGGCTGTTGAGGCGCTTCGAAAGGGCGCGCGCCCGTCGCGCCGCTGGCCGCTTTTGTTTCCGCTTTTTCTTGTCGTGCAAGGGCTGCGCGTATGGACAATTGGGTCGCTCGGCCGTTTTTGGAATACGAAAATTTTGATCGTACCAAACGGCCAAGTAGTGAAAAAAGGGCCGTACCGATGGCTTCGCCACCCGAACTATGTGGTTGTCGCCTTAGAGATTGCGCTGTTGCCGCTTTTGTTTCAAGCGCCGATCACCGCGCTTGTCTTTTCGCTTTTGAACGCATTTTTGCTGTCGATTCGCATCGCGGTTGAGGAAAGAGCGCTGGCGGCGCTCACCGACTACCGGGAGGCGTTTCGGGAGCGGCCGCGTTTTTTGCCCCGGTTAAGGGGGGAGGCTGCCATCCGCAAGATGCGGCAAGCTGAAAGCAGCGGACAAATAAAAAACAGCCCTTGAGCCGTCTATAATGGCATCTGTTCGCCGTTCGCCTGCGGGCGGCGGCAGGGCGTTGCCTCTTTCTCTATGTCATCCTGTCGGGTTACGGCAGGATTTTTCTTTTTTTCTATTGGGAAACGGGGCGAAATGCAGTAAAATGAATGTAAATGACATTGAGGGAGACAAAGGGGTTTTGGTCATGGGGCATATTGCGATTGAGCGGCCGTCATTGCGGCTGTGGCTTTCGAAAATGATCGACATGCACGATCAGCTTCAGTCCGCGGATGACCAGGAGCATGCGGACAAAGTGAAGCAGCTCATCGAAAAAGCGGCATCCGGTGAGCTCATTGTCGCGTTTTGCGGTCATTTTTCCGCCGGCAAATCGAGTTTGATCAACGCGTTGCTCGGCGAGCCGATGCTGCCGTCCAGCCCGATTCCGACGAGCGCCAATCTCGTCAAAGTGAAAGCCGGTCCGGACTATGTGCGCGTCTTTTTCCACCGCGATGAGCCGGTCGAGTATGAACCGCCGTACGACCCGGACTTGATTCGCGCCCAATGCCGGGACGGGGAGACGATCGAATGGATTGAAATCAGCCGAACGACGGACGCCATCCCGCCGGGGGTCGCGATCCTCGATACGCCGGGCATCGATTCGACCGATGACGCCCACCGGCTGGCGACGGAGTCAGCGCTTCATTTGGCGGATGTCGTCTTTTACGTCATGGATTATAACCATGTGCAGGCGGAATTAAACTTCCAATTTACGAAGCAATTAACAGATGAAGGAAAGACCGTTTATTTGATCATCAACCAAATCGATAAACATCGCGACGACGAGCTGCCGTTCGCTGAATTTCGCGCCTCGGCCGCCGAGGCGTTCCGGCGTTGGGGAGTTGAGGCGGCCCGTTTGTTTTTCTTGTCGCTGAAAGACCCGTCACATCCGCACAACGAATGGCATGAGCTTGTCGCTTGTTTGCGCCGGTTGTTTGCCGACAAGGAGGAATGGCTCGTCCGCGGCGCCGAGTCGGCGTTAAAACGGATCGCGGACGGCCATCTTGAGCATCTCCGCGCGCGGCACGAGCTGCTTGAGCAAACGATTGAGACGCGCCTCGAGGCGCTTGGCGGCGCCGATGACGAGGCGGCGGCCATCGCGGAGCTCGATCGCCTTGAGGCGGAGCTTGCCGATTGGCAAACAGCGCCGTCGCGGGCGGAGGAGGCGTTCCGTTCGGAGCTTGAGCGCGTGCTGCAAAACGCGTACGTGATGCCGTTTGAGACGAGGGAGCGGGCTGAGGCGTACTTGCAGGCGATGCAGCCGAATTTCAAAGTGGGCTTGTTGTTCGCGAAGACAAAAACGGAGCAAGAGCGCAAGCGGCGGCTTGAGGCGTTTTATGAAAGCGTCAAAGCGCAAGCGGCGGCGCAGATCGAATGGCACGTCCGCCAGCTCCTTGTTCAGTTTGGGAAAGAATGGCATGCTGATGACGATTGGTTCAGCGAGTGCCAGCAATGGACGGCGGAGTGGGATGAGACGATGCTTGCCGGCCTCGTCAAACAAGGGGCGGAATCAAGCGGCGCCGCGCTATTAAATTATACGGATGAGGTGGCGGCGGCGCTGAAAAAACGCTACCGTGACTCGGCGCTCGCCTTGTTTGCCGAACTGAAGGAACAAATCGCCAAACGGGCGGCCGCCCAAACAGAAACATTGAACGGACAGCTTTCGGCGGCGCGCGAAAAAGTGGAGCTCGCCGCCCGCCTTGCCCGCCTCAGAGCCGAGCGGGACGAGCGCCGGCGTGCGTTCGAGCAGCTGATCGCTGCTCCATGCGAGTCTGCATCGCTTGATGAAAACCGTCTCGCCGCGTTGACGGCGCCGCCAGTCTTCCGGAAAGCGCGTCATGCCGAGACGGCAAAACCGCAAGCAGCATCCAAGCCAGCGGAAACAAGCCATCTTTCCGTCAAAGAGCAAGCGCTCGGTCAGGAAGCGGCCGGCCTCGGAGTGAGCGAAAGAGCGGACGAAGCTCGGACGCTTTCAAGCGGCAGAAAACAGCGGAGCGAAGAGGCGGCCGAGCGGCTTGAGGAGGCGGCGGCTTGGCTTGAACGGTCCGAACTGCTTGGCCGCTTCGCTGGACCATTGCGCGACAAGGCGCGTCGGCTTCGCGAGCGATCGTTTACCGTCGCCTTGTTTGGCGCCTTCAGCGCCGGCAAATCGTCGCTGGCGAACGCCTTGCTCGGCGCCCCGCTTCTGCCATCGTCGCCCAACCCGACAACCGCCGCCATCAGCAAAATCGCCCCGCCCGATCACAAGCACCCGCACGGCACGGCGGTGGTCAAGGTAAAAAGCGAACTGCAAATTTGGGCGGATGTGCAATCGTCGCTTCGGCAGTGCGGCCATGAGGCGGATACATGGGATGAAGCGCTCCGCCTTTGCGCCCGCCTGGCCGAATCGGGAGCCGAACATCCGGCGCAAAAGCCGCATGTGGCTTTTTTGGCAGCTGCCGCGGCCGGCTATGAGCGGATGAACGGTCGATTCGGGGAGATCGTCTCCATCGGTTGGGAAGAACTCGAGACGTATGTCGCTGACGAAGCGGTGTCATGTTTCTTAGATGAGGTCGTGTTGTACGCCGACTGTCCGCTCACCTGCCAAGGGGTGACGCTTGTCGATACCCCGGGGGTGGATTCACTTAACGCCCGCCATACGGGAGTGGCGTTTCATTACATGAAGCATGCTGATGCGTTGTTGTTTGTGACGTATTACAACCATGCGTTCTCGAAAGCAGACCGCGAGTTTTTGCTTCAGCTTGGGCGCGTGAAAGACACGTTTGCGCTTGATAAAATGTTTTTCGTCATCAATGCGGCTGATTTGGCCCAGTCGAAAGAGGAGCTTGAGGCCGTCATTTCCTATATGAACGGAGAGCTCGCCCGCTTCGGCATCCGCTTCCCGCGCCTTTATGCGCTCTCAAGCCGCTTGGCGCTGGCGGAAAAAACGGGGGCCGAGCCCGGTCCGCGCGGCGTCTTGGCGGACTCCGGCTTGTCTGCCTTTGAAACCGACTTCTTCCGCTTCTTAACGGAAGAACTGGCGGAAGTCGCCGTCGAGAGCGCATATGCCGAGCTTGAGCGGGCGCGGCGGGCGGCAGAGGAATTCGCGCGCGCCGCTGGGCAAAGCGAAGCGGAAAAAGCGGAGAAACGGCAGGCGCTTGAGGCGGTGAAAACGAAGATGCACGCCGTGCTTGCTGGCATTGATGATGCCTACGGCCGGCAGGCGCTTCGCCAGGAAGTCGACGAATTGCTCTATTACGTCAAGCAGCGCGTCTTTTTCCGCCTCAACGATGTGTTTAAGGAGGCGTTCAACCCGGCGGTGCTCCGCGACGACCAAGGCCCGGCGCGTCGGGCGCTTGAGCGTTGCCTCGACGAGTTGCTCGCATCGGTTGGCTTTGATTTGGCCCAAGAGTTGCGGGCGACGAGCTTGCGTGTTGAGTCGTTTTTGCACAAGCAGCTGGCCGAGCAGTTCTCGCGCCTATTCCATGAGCTTCGTCGTTTCGATGATGCGCTCGCGCTCACGCCGCCTGAGCCGTTTGCCTTTTCGGCGCCGGAGTTTGCCAACGCCCTTGGGGATGTAGACCGGGTGCGGTTTACCAAGGCGCTTTCGCTGTATAAAAACGCCAAATCGTTTTTTGAGCGCGACGAAAAGCGGCGGATGAAAGAGGAAATTGAGGCGGCGCTTGTCGAGCCGATCGACGCCTATTTGGCTGAGCAAAAAGAGCGGCTTGTGGCGACGTACGCAGAACAATACAAGGCTGCCGTCGCCGCACTTTCGGCCGCTCTCGCGGAACAAGTCGACAGCTATATGGAGGGCTTGCTTGCCGCGCTCGCCGAAGCGGCGGATCATGAGGCGCTCGCCCGCATCGAAGCGGCGCTTCGCGGCCTTCTTTCGGGCCGCGTCGGGGAGGCGCGTTGATGAACCGGTTTCACGCTTGCGCTACATGCATCCACTACCGTATAGAAAAGCGAGCCGACGGGCTGTACACGTATTGCCGCCGGCTCGGCTATGCGACGAAACCGAACTATCGGTTCAACTGTTGGACGCCGAAACCGAACGTCCGGCGTTTGATGGAAAAAGAAGCAGGAAAGGACGAGGACCATTGAGCGAAGTGCATCACGCGATCACTGCCCATGTGCAAAAACAGCATACCATCTTGAAGCAATTTGCTATGCTCGACGCCGAGCGCGAGCGGCTCATCGACGAAGCGGTCGAGCGGTGCCGCCGCGGCGAGTCGTTTACGGTTGATGGGATCAATGAAGTGACGAAGCGGATGAACGAACTGGCCAAAAGCGGCCTCGTGCCGGCGCGCCGGTGCGTGACGCCGGAGATGGTGCGCGAGTACGTGAGCCGGCTTGAAGGGAAAGAGCGATCGTGACGATGGCGAGCGCTGGCTGAGCGTGTCGGCGCCGCCGGCGTCCTGTTGATGATTGGCTGCTTTCCGTTCCGATCAAGAAACAACGTTTGGCGTCAGCAAAAACAAAGAGGGGGAGGACATATGGCGTCGCTTGTTTCCCATGAATGGCTCCTTCGCCATTTGCACGACGAAAACACGCGCATTCTTGATTGTCGGTTTTGGCTTGGCGATCCTGCGAAAGGAGCGGCCGTTTACCAGGAAGATCATATTCCTGGTGCCGTGTATATGGACTTGGAACGCGACTTGTCGGGCCCAGTCGGAGAGCACGGCGGCCGCCACCCGCTCCCGTCGGCCGAGCAAGCGGCGGACGTGTTTGGCCGAGCCGGCATCGATGAAACGGTGACCGTTGTCGCTTACGACGACCAAGACGGGGCGATGGCGGCGCGTTGCTGGTGGCTGCTTCGCTATTTCGGCCATGCCCACGTATACGTATTGGACGGCAATTATCGTGAATGGAAGAAGAAAGGGCATCCGGTGACGAACGTCGTCCCTGCTGTGGCGTCCCGCCCGTTTCGGCCGCGTCCGGATCGGTCATGGCTGGCGACGGTTGAGGATGTGCGCGCCGCCGTCCGCGATCGCTCGGTTGTGCTCATTGATTCGCGTGAATGGAAGCGATATGCCGGCCTGGAAGAACCGATCGACCGCCGAGCCGGCCGCATCCCAGGAGCGGTGCACCGGTTTTGGAAAGACGGAATGACGGAAGGCGGCTACTGGAAAAGCGCTGTCGAGCAGGCGGCTCGGTTTGCCGATTTTGACCGTGGGCAGCCGTTGATCGTTTACTGTGGTTCCGGCGTCACCGCCTGCCCGAACGTGTTGGCGCTCCACGAAGCTGGTTATCACAACGTTCGGCTGTACGTCGGCAGTTTCAGCGACTGGATTTCCTATCCGGACCACCCGATTGAAACGGGTGACCCGTCATCCGATGCTTAGTTTTCTCCGATTCGGGCTGAAACATCATTCGACGCCTCGGTGTTGTCGGATGGAACCGTTGTTTTCTTTTCGTTTTCTTTTTTCGGTCCGCATGAGGTCGAAGCGTTGTTGATTTTCAACGATTTTCACCTAGTGTTTGTTTCGCTTTTCTTCCATTGTTTCGGCCGCCGGTTGAAGCCGCTGTATGCATAGTTTTTTGGCCGCCGGCGGATACTATAGGTGAACCGACGGAAGCAGAGGAGGAGACGCATGGGCCGGACAAAACTTGGCAATGCCAATGCCCAACGAAACAACAACGCGAAGAAGAAAAACGGCTTTAACGAATGGAGGAGCGAATTCGCTTCGTACGCAGAAGTCGAAGCGGAGAAAATGAAAAACGATCATAAAAACATCCGATCATGATGAGGGCGCGCCCCTCGTTTTTTCGTTTTAAGCACGATGGTTGGCAAATGGCAAACGTATGTGCTATAATCGTGGACAGAGCGGCGGGAGGCGCCGGTAGGGAGGGGACAACGTGCGGAAATGGCTAGTCGTTCTTTTGTTCTTGGCTGTCGCCGGCTATGGCCTTTGGAATGTGATGGCGGCTGACAAACCGAATGAAGCAAACGGAGCCGGTCCGGAAGTGGGTCAGACGGCTCCCGACTTGACCTTGCCGGCGCTTGGGGGCCAGTCGGTTAAGTTGTCGGCGCTGCGCGGCAAAGCGGTCGTCCTCAACTTTTGGACGTCGTGGTGCCCGCCATGCAAAAAGGAAATGCCGGAGCTTGCCAAGTTTTACGAGCGGCATGGCCGCGAAGTTGCGCTCCTTGCCGTTCATTTGACGACGCAAGATACGTTGGACAACGCTGAGCGGTTTGCGAAAGCGAACAGGCTCGTGTTTCCAGTCGGCCTCGATGTGCGCGGCGAAGCGCTTCGTCAATATCGAATCCAAACGATTCCAACGACGTATATTATCGATCCAAACGGCGTCATTCGGCGAAAAATTGTCGGCCCGGTGACGGCGAAGCGGCTCGAGCAGGAAACAGCGCTTTTTCGTTGAGCAGATGGCTGCAGCGAAAGGCGCTTTCTTCGTGGTTCGTTATTTTTCAAAAAGTTGTCATAATTTTTATCTTTTTTGGGCATGAATAAGATTACAATAAAAGTGAGGGGAGGTTGAAGCGATGAGACGATCCCGCAAAATGACTCTCCAAGAACTGATCAGCGAGAACAAACGGCAATTGTTGAACGATCGGGAAGCGCTCGAAAAAATCGAGAAAAAGCTGGAAGAGCGGATGCTCAAAAAAGCAGAATGACCCATGCATAGCGGTTCTCCGGGCGGACAGACTAGATGGCGAGGAGGCGAAGACAATGAGCAATCCGAAAGGAAGCCGCAAACATTTCGTGCCGAACCATATCGGCACACAGCCTCGCGCCGCAGGAGGAAACAAGGGCAAACAAATGCAAGACCAGTCCGGCCAGCACGCCCAAGTCATCCAAACGAAGGGCGAATAGCCGGAAACTCGCGCAAAGGAGGAAGCATTCATGCCGCGTCCGAAACCGGATGACCGCAGCGACAATGTGGAAAAGCTGCAAGAAATGGTGCAAAACACCATTGAGAACATAGAAAAAGCCGAAGAAACGATGCAGTTTGCGTCGCCGGAGGAGCAGGAGAAGATCCGTGCGAAAAACCGCCGCCGCGAAGAAGCGATCGCTGCGATGCGCGCGGAAATCCGAGACGAAGCAGCTGCACGGGAACACGGCTGCCAGTAAACGAAGCAGCCCTCATGCGGGGGCGGCTTCGTTTTTTTGTCTACCGCTTGAGCGAGCCGACGGGCGAATGGTAACATAGAAGAGGAGGCCCGGTAAAAAATGGAGGGAGAACGAACGTGAAAGTGGCAGAAAAACAAATTGAAGTGCGTTATGCGGAAACAGACCAAATGGGCGTCGTCTACCACGCGAACTATTTAGTTTGGATGGAAGTCGGGCGCACGGAATTGATCAAACAGCTTGGCTTTCATTATGCTGACATGGAGAAAGAAGGCATCATTTCGCCTGTTGTCGATTTGCAAGTGTCGTACAAAAAGCCGCTTCACTACGGGGAAACGGCGACTGTCCGCACATGGATTGACGCCTATGACGGCATCCGCGTGACATACGGCTACGAGATTCTCGCCCCGGACGGCGAGGTGGCGGTGACCGGAAAGTCGCAGCATGTTTGCGTCAAGCGCGATACGTTTCGGCCGATCGTGATCCGCAAATATTTTCCTGACTGGCATGAAGCATATGAGCGGGCGAAGCGGTAAAGGGGAGCGGTGCGATGGCGTTTGGCATCCGCCGACATGAGCTCGCGGCATGGAAAGAGAAAGTGAAGCGCGGTGAAATCGCCTTTTTGACCCACTATTGGTACGACGAACGGTTTCCGCATTGCACGACAGTGACGAAAGTCGGCTGCGCCGATGTCGAAAAACTCGCCGCTTGGGGGCGGCAGTACGGGCTGAAGGAAGAGTGGATCGATCGGCGCGGTGAGTTTCCGCATTTCGATTTGCTCGGTGAGACGCAAACGCGCATTTTGCAGCAGGAAGGACGGCTGTTTGAACTGGAACGATTCACGAAACGGGGGAAGAAGGAATGATGATCGATTTGGCCGTTGTGAAGGAAATGTCGAAACATACGTTGATCGATACGCTCGGCATCGAAATTGTTGAGGTTGGCGAAGGCCGCGTCGTCGCGACGATGCCGGTCGACTGGCGCACGCACCAGCCGGCTGGGCTGCTGCATGGCGGCGCCTCAGTCGCCTTAGCGGAGACGGTCGCCAGCATCGGCGCGTACGCGCTTGTGGACCCCAACACGGAAAACGTCGTTGGATTGGAAATCAACGCCAATCACGTCCGCGCCGTTCGCCGCGGGACGGTGACGGCGACAGGGACGGTGTTGCACCGCGGTCGGACGACGATGGTGTGGGATGTGCGCATTACGGACGAACAAGGGGAGCTCGTCTGCATCTCCCGCTGCACGATCGCCATTATTCGAAAAAGCGAGCGCCAAGGCTAGCTTTTTCAATCGCCGCGGGACATTCAATGGACGAGAAAAACCGGCTCATTGCTTTTTTCGTCCAAATCCACAGTCAAATCACGTCCATCGAAATACCATTGGTCGCTCTCTTCAATAAAAAAGGTGATGCCATCAACCGTCGTCTGCGCCGCCGGCTTGTCGACCAGTTCGTCTTTGGCCATGCCAAGCGAAAACCCTTTTTGCACGGTGCTGCACCCGCCGTAGCGGGCAAAAAAGCGGATCGCATCGCCCGGCTTCAGCCCGAGCTCCCGCTTGTACCAATCAAACGCTTTTTTTGTAATCATGATGTTCATGGCTTCCCCTCCTCACTTGTTTATTATAAGTGAATGGACGGCGCCGGTAAAACGATTGTGTGAACATTGGCTGACAATTTGAGGGCGAAACAATTTCCAGAAAATGGATTAACCTAGCCCTGACTGGCTCGAGTAAAATGCCGGCCGACGGCGAACAGTAAAAGCGAGGGGGGTGAAGACGGTGAGCAAGAAGCGGCCGTTTGCGCCAAGCTATGAATCGGATGGGGTGATGGGCGAAAAGAAAGAGCAACGCCCGCGCCGTTCCAACCGTCGGCAAATTGACAAACAAGCGCCTGATTTTTTCAACACGACGCCATCGAGCGAATAAAAAAGCCGAATCGAGCGGGCGATGGTTGAACATCGCGCTGTTTTGTGAATAAAGTAGCCAGTAGGCTGCTTTTTTTTTATGGCACCTACTATACAAACGGGCCGGTCCGCGCTATCATTACTTGAGGGACATCTTTTTCGAAAGGAGTGGCGTTTTCGTATATGAGTAGTTCAAGCCCGAACGAACCGGAACCGGAATATAGCGGGGAACGCGGCCTGTTCCTTTTCTTGTCGGCTGCTCATCATACGAAAACGGGCTCCGGACGGAAAGGAAGAGGCGCCGCCTTCCTCGCGTGAAAAGGAGGAAGGATGCCAGATGATGAAAATGTATTTGTCCGATGCCAACGGCAAAATGCGCGAAATCGATCATATTGAAAATGGCTGCTGGATCAATCTCGTTGCCCCGACGGAAGACGAAATTCGCTACATCGCCCACCATTTGGACATTCCGATCGATTCGATCAAAGACGCGTTGGATGACGAGGAGCGGTCGCGCGTCGAAAAGGAAGACAACCATGTGCTCATTATCGTCGACATTCCGATTGTCGCCCATGATGAAGTGGACGGCCCGATTTACGAGACGATTCCGATCGGCATGATCATTACGAACACGTGTTTTATTACGGTTTGTTTGCAGGAGAATCCGATTTTCGAAGAATTCTCCAAAAACAAAATCAAAAACTTTTACACGTTTATGAAGACGCGGTTTGCGTTGCAAATGCTGTACATGATTTCAACGTATTATTTGCGCTATTTGAAGCAAATCAATCGGCGGACGAGCGAAATCGAAAAAGAATTGCACCAATCGATGAAAAACAAGGAGCTGTTTTCGCTTCTCAGCATGGAAAAAAGCTTAGTGTATTTTATGACGTCGCTGAAGGCGAACAACATCGTCATGGAGCGGCTCATGCGCCTCAATTATTTGCGCATGTACGAAGATGACCAGGATTTGCTGCAGGACGTCATTATTGAAAACAAGCAGGCGATTGAAATGGCCGAAGTATACAGCAGCATTTTAAGCGGCATGATGGACGCGTTCGCTTCGGTCATCTCAAACAACTTAAACATTGTGATGAAGTTTTTGACGGCCATTACGATCGTCATTTCGCTGCCGACGATGGTGGCGAGTTTCTACGGCATGAACGTACCGATTCCGTACCAACACTCTCCGTACGCCTTTTTGATCGCGATGGCGCTCGCCGGTTCACTGTCAGCGGCGACGGCGTACATCTTTTGGAAAAAGCGATACTTTTGACGGCCAGGCGCGTTTTGGATGGCCATGCGAACGGCTGCCCTGTCATTGGGGCAGCCGCTTTTGCTTTCGGACGGCCACACCGCCGGAGAGGATGAATTTCATCGCCTCTTCCGGCGAGATGTCGACGACTTCCACTTGCTCTTTCGGGACGAGCAGGGTGAGCCCGGCGACTTGAAACGCCTGCGGGATATAGACGGCGACGTAGTCGGCGAGAGGATCGTGCCAAGCGCCGACATCATCCATTGTCATGAAGCCGAGGCATTTCCAGCCGCTTTCTGGCATTGTAACGAGCACAACTTGCGAAAACGATCGTTTTTCCCCGACGAAGGAAGCGATTGTATCTTTGGCGACGGAATAAACCGTTTTCATCAAGGGAATGCTTTCAAGCAACCGGTCGATCAGTCGAATGAGGCGGCCGCTTACGTATTGCGTCGATAGCCAACCGCAGACGGTAATCAGCGCGACAGTCGCCAATAGGCCTAGGCCGGGAATGTAGCGGCCATCCAAATACGGACGGACGTATTGGCCAAGCAGCCCATCCAAAACGGTGAACACTTTGTAGCACACATAGACGGCGAGTAAAATTGGCACGATCGTCAGCATGCCGTTTAGAAAATGTTTCACGAAAAAACGCATCCCTTTCCCTCCCCGCTATTCATTCTCTACCACCATACCAATTTTTTTGGCTTTATACAACTCTCTATTATATCGAACATTTTCTGTTGTATTCGGTAAGAAAGTTCGTGTTTTTCCTTGACGAACTGCCAAATGTTCCGTATACTTTCGAATGGAACATGGGAAATGGGGGATGGATCATGAACAATCATTACGATGTGATCGTGGTCGGCGCCGGGCCGGCCGGCATTTTCACTTGCTACGAACTGACGCTCAAACTCCCTGGAGCGAACGTGCTCTTAATCGATAAAGGGCACGATATCTATAAACGCAATTGTCCGATTTTGCAAAGAAAAATTGAAAAGTGTCCGCCGCCGGCCGGCAAAAAAGACTATGCCGGCTGCGTGCCGGCCTGTTCGATCACGAATGGATTCGGCGGAGCGGGGGCGTATTCGGACGGCAAATTCAATATCACGAGCGAATTCGGCGGCTGGATGACCGACTATTTGCCGGCTTCGACCGTACTTGAGCTCATCCGCTATGTCGATGAGATCAACTTGAAGCACGGAGCGACGACATCGATCACCGACCCGATGACGGATAAAGTGAAAGAGATCGAGCGGCGCGCCTATGCGGCCGGGCTGAAGCTATTGCGCGCGTACGTCCGCCATTTGGGTACAGAGCAAAATTTGGAAATTTTGAAAAGCATTTTTGAATATTTGCGCGAGCGGATTGCGATGCGCTTTACAACGGAAGTGGATGATATCGTGACCGAGCGGACGGAGAGCGGCCATCGAGTGAAAGGCGTTGTGCTGAAAAACGGAGAAACGTTGACAGCGGAAAAAGTCGTCATCGCTCCGGGGCGCGATGGCTCGGTTTGGCTGAGCAAAATCTTGCGCAAGCGCCGTTTGCGGATGATCAACAATCAGGTTGACATCGGAGTGCGCGTGGAAACATCGAACATCGTCATGCAAGAAATTAACGAACATCTGTATGAAGGGAAATTCATTTTCAACACGTCGGTTGGGACGCAAGTGCGCACGTTTTGCAGCAACCCGTCCGGACATGTCGTCGTCGAAAACCATTCCGGCATCATACTCGCCAACGGCCATGCGTACAAAGATCCAAAGCTCGGCAGCAACAACACGAACTTTGCCCTTCTTGTTTCACATAAGTTTTCCGATCCGTTTGACAAGCCGAACGAATACGCCCATGAAATTTCTCGGCTGGCGAACGCCTTGTCCAACGGCGGCATCATCGTGCAAAAATACGGCGACATTTTAAAAGGACGGCGATCGACGGAAAAGCGGATCAAAGAAGGGTTCATCGAACCGACGCTAAAAGAAGCGGTGCCGGGCGATTTAGGCCTCGTTTTGCCGTACAACACGATGAAAAGCTTGATCGAAATGACGGAGGCGCTCAACCACGTCACTCCGGGGCTTGCCTCTGAGCATACGCTCTTTTATGGGGTGGAAGCGAAGTTTTATTCGGCGCGTCCGAAACTGAACGACCGCTTTGAAACCGAAATCGCCGGGCTGTATGTCGGCGGCGACGGCGCCGGCATTACGCGCGGCCTTGCGCAGGCGAGCGCCTGCGGCGTCTGGATCGCCCGCGACATCGTCGAGAAATTGACGCATTAGGTGAGGAACCGAGGGCAGGCCTCTTCAAACGGGGGCCTGTTTTTTTGCTGTCTGCCTGGGGACGGATTAAAAAGTAAACTGAAATGAAAATATAGTTGACAAATATGCGGCTGGTCCGTTACGATAAATGTAATGATATGGAAAGGGGAGAGGAGAGATGGCAAACTGGCTGGTGTTGGCCGAGCAAGTGTTGGGAGGCCACGAGCTGACCGATGAGGAAGCATTGGCGATATTGGATTGTCCGGATGAGGAGTTGCTCCTTTTGCTGCAAGGGGCGTACCGGATTCGCTCCGCCTATTATGGAAACAAAGTGAAGCTGAACATGATCATCAACGCCAAATCCGGCCTCTGTCCGGAAAACTGCGGCTACTGTTCGCAGTCCGCCGTATCGACGGCGCCGGTGAAAACGTATAAAATGGTCGACAAAGAGACGTTGTTGCGCGGCGCGGAAGAAGCACACCGTTTGCGCATTGGGACGTACTGCATCGTCGCCAGCGGCCGGGGGCCGAGCGATAAAGAGATCGACACCGTTGTGTCCGCGGTCAAGGAAATTAAAGAGCGGTTCGGGCTGAAAGTGTGCGCCTGCCTTGGGATCTTAAAGCCGGAGCAGGCGGCCCGGCTGAAAGAGGCGGGGGTGGATCGCTACAATCATAACATCAACACATCGAAGCAGCACCATCCGAACATTACGACTTCCCATACATACGACGATCGGGTGCGGACGGTGGAAACGGTGAAAGAAGCTGGTCTTTCGCCTTGTTCCGGCGTCATCATCGGCATGAAAGAAACGAAGCGGGATGTCGTCGATATGGCGCGCAGTTTGCGGGCGCTTGACGCCGATTCCATTCCAGTCAACTTTTTGCATGCGATCGACGGCACGCCGCTGGCTGGCACGAACGAATTAAACCCGCGTTACTGTTTGAAGGTGCTGGCCCTTTTTCGCTATATGAATCCAACCAAAGAAATCCGCATCGCCGGCGGGCGAGAAGTGAATTTGCGCTCACTTCAGCCGCTTGGCCTGTATGCCGCCAACTCGATTTTTGTCGGCGACTATTTGACGACCGCCGGGCAAGAAAAGTCAGCCGATTATCAAATGCTTGAGGATCTTGGGTTTGAAATCGAATTTGCCCCGGCTCCGCAAGCCGGAGTCGTATCATGAACGATGCCGCCGGAAGATGGCGGCTTTTTGTATGTGCGCTCACCGAGGACAAGACCTAGCGAAGCGGGAGGCATGGGAGGCGCCATGCGGTTTCAGATGGGACGCCACGATGGCGCATCGCAAGCCTTGGCGAGAAGCGGAGCGCATGATAAGACGGTGGACTTGGCCTGCCTATGCTCTGACGAGAAAAGCGGATTGAACCCCTATTGCGCCGTTTGACGCGCTTTTTTGGCATGAAAAGCCAACCCGACGCGTACGATGGGAATACAAGCTGCGAAAAAAGGCTTCACAAACAGCCAAAAGCTCATTATAATAGCAACAAAAGGAAAGGAAGAGGATGGGGGACATGGCAAAGTCATTCTACCGTTACTTGCTGCGCTTCCGCCATGGACACCAGGAAGATCCGGTCGTCCGGTTTGCGAACGGAGCGTATGAAGACCACAGCTTTCCAAAAGGGTCGACGGACTATGAAGAACTGAGCGGCTATTTGGAGCTTAACGGTGACTATTTGGAAAGTATGGTTGTGTTTGATGAGCTATGGGAGCAATTTTTGCATGAAGCGTAACTAAGGGAGCGTTCCCATTTCATAAATTGGGAGCGCTTTCAAATAGCTTTTTTCCGCGCGGTTGCAGGTGTCCACCCTTCTCTGCATGCATATACTATACTAACTATTTGTTCCAAAGGGTGGAGATGCCAATGAGCGCGCCGAAACGCCCGAAATTTTCCGTCGGCGACATCGTCGTCAATACATTGTACGGAACGGTCGGAACGATCACCGATATTCAGCAGATTGACGGTGTGTTTTTATACGAAATCAACCATGGCCATAGCTTGTTTGCCGAGCAAGCGCTCATTTTATTGTCTGAGTTTGTGGGTGATTTATGGATCGCGGAAGAGATTGAAATTGAGTTGCCGTTTTTCCTCGGCGAAATTGTCCGCGTCCGCGATTATGGCGGCCATTTGTTCAAAATTGTCGGGGTGCGTACAGAAATTTACCGCTACTACGGGGAAGGATGGGAAGAGACGATTTACGAATTGAAACGGCTGACGGATGGTTGGGAGATTGAAGTCCATTTGGAAGACATCATTCCGCTTGCCGACGGAGAGGAGACGTCCGTCACGCTCGTGCAAGATATTGTCATCGCCGCGCCGGTGAAAGCGTCGCTTCTATTGCCGCCGGCCGACAGCGGAGAGAAAGGGCCGTCGGTCGACGAGCTCCTTGACATGTACAACGATTATAAAGCGTTATATGAATGGTTCGGCGATGAACAGTACCAACGGATGATGGAAACAGTTGTAAAACGTTTGCGGACAATCGCCAATCACCAGGATAGAAATTGATAAAGAATAAAAAGAAAATAAGGAATGCCGGCGAAAATGACGATCGCGCCCAATCCATTGACAACTGTTTCCATCATTTTATCGATCGCAGTGAATTTGTCCATTTTGTCCGCCTCCGTGTTTTTTGTTTTGTTGGTACATATGTATGGGGGAGACTGAAAAAATAGTACAACATGATTTTTGACATAAAACGGAAGGCGGCGACATACAACATTACAAAGGGGGCGAGATGCGGTGAAGGAAATTGAAGTGATTATCGATACGGAAGAAATCGCTGAGTTTTTTTACCAAGAACTCATCCGCCGCGGCTTTGTGCCAACGCAAGAGGAGCTTGAGGAGCTCGCGGATATTACGTTTGACTATTTGCTTGAAAAATGCATCATCGATGAAGAGATTGACATCGATGGGGAGTAGTCCTCGTCGTTTTATGATGAAGTTGATTTGGCCGCCGCGATGGCGGCTGTTTTCATCATGACCAAATGCCGCTCGTAGCGGCTGGTCATGTCGCCCGAGGCCGGAAGCGGGAGCGTTTCAAGCGCCTGCATGATCGCCTCATCGGTGAACCAATCGCGATGATCGTGGAACGGGTGCGCAAGATCCGGCCAAGCTTCCTCAAGGCGGGGGCTGTAAAAGCGGTGCCCATCAGGCGTTTCAGCGAACGATTGCGGCCAGAAGTCGGCGCGTGAGCCGCTGTGGGGGACGCAGCGGGCAAAGCGGCAGGCGCCGCGAAACAGCCGGGCGTCAAACAGCAGCAGACTGTACAGCGTTTTGCCGATATGGATGCGGTGGTGGACGTCGGCGAAATCGCGCACGGTCGTTCCGGCAAGCGCTACGCGGCGGCCTTTGGTATATGGGATGAGCACATCGTTGAACCCGAGCCATTGCTCGACAATAAACGGCCAGCTTGACAGCACGCGGGTGCGGAAAAACGGATGTTCGATGACGCGAAGCTGGATGTACTGCTGCTCGTTGATGATCAGAGCAACCGTAAGAAGCGCGGCATTCCCCGTTTCCCAAAAATGTTCCCACATCGGCTTCATAAACGAAGACACCGCTAGCGCCGGCAACAAATGAAACAGCGGCGTCTCCCTCCGTTTGCTTTCTTCGTACAGCAGAAGCTGCGGATAGGCATCATGAAAAATGAGGGCATTGGCGCGCTCCAAAAACAAAAAAAGGGGTGCAATGATTTGTTCCGGCAGCAAAAACGGAAGAAGGCCGCCGCGCAAATCAGTCATGTTCCAACCGCCGTTGCGCGAGACGAGATGGGCTAAAAACGCCCAATGAATTTCCCGATGGCGCTCAAAAAACGCTAAGTAGGCGGCGGTGCGCGTCACGTTGTTGCGGTTATGTTCCGCTGTTTTCCGGCGAATGGCGGCAACAATGCCCTTTTCTTCCGCGCTGAGCGGTCCGTCAGTCGGGACAGTTGTGCGGGCGGCCATCCGGCGAAGCAGGCCGTCATCGGCGAGGCGGACCGGATGGCGGTACAAAAAGGAGCGGTAGGCATACTGAAGCGGATGGCGCAGCCAAGCGAACGGGCGAGTCGGCATCAGGCTGTCTCTCCTTTGCATCATTTGTGGACTTTTGCCAGAAGACCGCGATCGTTTCGACAAAAGGAGTGCTCGTTTGCTGAAGGAATCGACACGCCAAATCACCAAATAAGTACAATACACGTTTGTCTCGGCTCCGAAGACGATTCGCGATCGAATTCGACATCAACCATAGTATGGGGCTCGGAGGGCCGATTTATTGGGAGAAGGGAGAGGAAAACAATGGTTCGTTTATGGGGGAAACGGATGTGGATGACAAAACGTGCATATGAGGCGGTCGTTTTTCAAACACCGCGCTTTGGGGAAACGAAAGGCTACCGGCAAGTGTGCCGCATGACGGTGACGGCGGCCGGACATGATGAAGTGCTGGCGGTGTTGTATCGGATGTTTAATGTCGCCGATCTGATGCCGAAAAACTGTCAAGCTCGATTTATGCGGACTGGGGACGTTGTGCTGATCGATGAAGGGCGGAAAGGACAGACGTACTATCGCCTTTGTCCAGACGGATGGAAACAAGTGGAACGACAGCTCATCTGTTGACCGAATATTCAAAAATATAGTCGCCAGCAAGAGCTAGAGATGATATAATATGAATAAAGCCCCCTTGTTTCGGGAACGGATAAGAAAGGAAAGGGGGCGGACTTGATGGAACATGACGAACGGCGGCGCGACATGCCGACGGTGGCCCCGGGCATCGACGACGATGAGGAGCTGAATGAAAGAGCGACAAAAGAGGAAATTGAACGCGGGGAATATACAAAAGTCGTCACGCTTGCTTGGGACGAATCCGAGCCGTCGGAACCGCGATAGAAACCCTTGTATCGCACAAGGGTTTCTGCGGTTTGTCACGATTCTGGATTGTCGTGATGGCCCGGACCGTTTTTCCGGCCGCCGGCGGCGGAATATTCTTTGGCATGCGCCTCATCTTCAGCGATCAATGCTTCTTTTGGAATATGGTTGTTCTTTTTCTGCCCGTTAATGCGGTTGCGGTGTTTTTTGCCCATCGTTTTCCCTCCTTGAACCGTCGTTGTCGTTAGTGTATGCGGTCTGGCGGCGGTTCATCGACGGAAAATGTTTGCAGGCGGCATCATGCGGCGGGCGCAGGAGAAAAGAGGGAAGGGGGCGAAACGATGGCCGCACTGGCGCTGTCGCTGCTCTTGTGCGTCGTCTCGATTGCGGCATTGCTTTGGGTCAAAGGGCAAGTTGAGCGACTCTTGTTCCGCTGGAGAAGCGTGCCCCTTCTCCATGCGGTCAACGTCGTCATCATCGCTGCCATCGTTGCTGACATGTACTATCGGCTCAGCGGCATCGACGTGTACTTGCGCGATTTGGCCGATATCAACGGTTTTTGGTATGTCTTTGCCGGCGCGATGCAGCTCGTCTTTCCACTGTATTTGTTTTCCTGTTGGCTTGTCGCCAGGCGGCGCGAGCGCGAGAAAAAATATACGCGCAGCAAAGACAAAAAGGTGCTGTATATCAATGAGCGGTATTTGGCGCGCCGTCATCGCAGCGATTACCGCCGATCCAAAACATCATAAAAGAGAGCGGCTCCCCCGCAAACGACTCACCCACCTACGCGAGTGCATAGGGGGAGCTTTCAGCGATTTGCATATGTGCCAAACGACAAGCCGCACAAGGACCCTTTCCGCTTCCCTTCGTTTCGAAGGTGCCCGTTTGAACAACATGTGATTCGATCCGACAGCGATTGCCGGCCAACATTCATCTCCCACATGGACGGGTGCTCGTGCACCTTCACGTTTCGAAGTGGGAGACTTCTTTCGGAATGATGTTAGAATTTGGTCTTTTCCTTTTTCGATGTGGACGGCTGATTGTTTGATTTGGACGATGGATTGGTTTTGTTGGCGTATTCCACCGCTTGTTCGAGTTTCTTTTTCATCGGTCTTTTCCTCCTTTCTCCTCGGGCAGGCACACATAGTATGCCCGTTCGCCGCCTCGGCTACTCGAAGGAAGACTGCCATTTTCCGCAAACATATGATATGATAGACGAGGGCATGGCCCGACAACGATCGTTCAAACCAAAGGAGGAATCCCATTGAGCGTACATATCGGAGCGAAGACAGGGGAGATCGCGGAGCGCATTTTGCTGCCGGGTGATCCGATGCGCGCCAAATACATTGCCGAAACGTTTCTGGAAGGAGCGGTATGCTACAACGAAGTGCGCGGCATGCTCGGATTTACCGGGACGTATAAAGGGGAGCGCATTTCCGTGCAAGGGACCGGCATGGGCGTGCCGTCCATTTCGATTTATGTGAACGAACTGATCCAAAGCTACGGCGTAAAGACGCTCATCCGCGTCGGAACGTGCGGAGCGATTCAGCCGGATGTGCGCGTCCGCGACGTCATTTTGGCGATGAGCGCGTCGACCGATTCCAACATGAACCGGCTCATTTTCCGCGGCCGCGATTATGCGCCAACCGCCGATTTCCATCTGCTGCGGACGGCGTATGAAGTAGGTGTGGAAAAAGGGCTGGCGCTAAAAGTCGGCAATGTGTTCACCGCCGACATGTTTTACAATGATGAACCGAATTGGGAAACGTGGGCGCGCTACGGTGTATTGGCCGTCGAGATGGAAACGGCGGCGCTCTATACGCTGGCGGCGAAATTCGGCTGCCGGGCGCTGTCGGTGCTGACGGTCAGCGACCATATTCTCACCGGAGAAGAAACGACGGCTGAGGAGCGGCAAATGACGTTTAACGAGATGATTGAAGTGGCGCTTGAAGCGGCGATCCGCAATGGCGCGTGATTGGGATGCCGGGCGCTTGGGCCTGGGAAAACAGAAAAGGAGAAGGAACATGAACCAGCGATGGCAAGCGGCGATGTTGGTGTGCCTGCTGCTCGCCGGCTGCCAAACAGGGGAGAGCGGCAGCAACGGTGCGGCCGGCCCGTCCGGCCAGCCGCCGGAAAGCGCGGTGCACCCAAGCGATTATCAACAGGGGAAAACGAGCGAGGGCCCCGTCGATCCCGATTTGCAGCTCGAGGCGAAATATTGGAACATCGTCGAGGTGCAAAACGGACAAAAAGTGATTCAAAACCCTGACAACATTTTGGTGCTCGTCAATAAAGAACAGTCGCTCCCGCCTGGCTATAAGCCGGCGGACTTGGTCGTGCCGCGCGTGCCGTTTGTGTGTGCTGACCCGAACGCGGAAAAACGGCATATGCGGGCCGAAGCGGCCGCGGCGCTTGAGGAGATGTTTGCCGCCGCACGCCGTGATGGCATTGAGCTGGTGGCCGTGTCCGCTTATCGTTCATACGAGCGGCAGCAGGTGATTTTTGCTGAAGAAGTGCGGCAAAAAGGGAAGGAAAAAGCGGTTCAAGCGGTCGCTCACCCAGGGCAGAGCGAGCATCAGACAGGGCTGGCGGTCGATATCAGCAGCCGCTCGGCCGGCTGTCAGCTGACCCAATCGTTCGGGGCGACAAAAGAAGGGCAATGGGTAGCCGCCCATGCGCACGAGTACGGATTCATCATCCGCTACCCGAAAGGAAAGGAAGCGGTGACCGGCTACAAGTATGAGCCGTGGCATCTCCGCTATGTTGGGCGGAAGGCGGCCGCGGTGATCAAAAAGCGCGGCTTGACGCTTGAAGAATATTTCAAAGTAGTGAAAAAAGTGTGAAAACGGCGTCTCGTCGAGGACGCCGTTTTTCTTGCCAGCTATGGTTCGCAGCAAAAGACGCAATAGCCAAGACGGTCGCCGAATTGAGCTGTCAACTGTTGGTGCATCTGCCACATGCTCGCCATCTCCGGTGTCGGCGGAAGGGCGATGACGATGGGTGCCCCAAGGCTTGGCGCTTCGGCCGCAGCCGCGTAGGAAAACTGGCGGCAGCCAAAGCCGCTTTGTTCGAGCACTTCTTTCCACTCCGCTGATGTCATGAGCTGACGGAAGCCGTAAAAGGCGGCGATTTGCTTTTGCTCGGCGGCGGTCAGCCGCTCATGACACGCTTCAATGCCGACGAATAGGCCATCGTTTTTGAGCACGCGGCGGATTTCGGCGAGCGCGTTTGGCAATGAAACGAAAGCAAGCACCGATTCAGAAAGCGCAAGGTCAAACGTCCCGGCGGGAAACGGGAGCGCTTCGACCGAGGCGCGATGCAAACGGACTGAGACCGCCTTGGAGGCAAAACGCTGTTTCGCCTTGGCAATCATCGTCGGGTGGATGTCGATGGCGGTGACGTTGGCCCCGTACTGTTCGGCGATATAAGCCGCCGTCTGTCCGGTGCCGCAGCCGACGTCAAGCACGGATGTCGAACGGTCGATCTTAAGTTTACGTAAGATTTGTTTTGTTAACTCAAAACCGCCTGGGTGAGCGCCATCGATCCCCATGTCCGCCAACCAGTCTAAATATGCAGACATCTGTTCCTCTCCTTTTTTTGTTTCGACTTGGTTTATCATACGCAAATGCGCTCGATTTTGCCTTTAGACAAAAAAATTTGCTTGTCCCTATTCTTATGAAAAAAGGAAATTTTCTTGCTGTAGACCCAACCGGCTTCAAGCTGGTACACTGATACGTGCAAGAATGAGATGGCTAGGTTGGTGAAGAAAGTGGATCGAAAACAAGGAGCCGAGGCGGGCGCACTGCTGAGCATTTTCGTCTATCTTCTCCTTTCGACCGGCAAGCTGTTGGCTGGGGCGGTGTTCGGCTCGGATGCGGTGGAAGCGGACGGTTGGAATAATTTGAGTGATATTATCGCTTCCTCGGCAGTCTATATCGGCATGAAAATCGCTAAAAAACCGCGTGATTGCAACCACCCGTACGGACATTCGCGGGCGGAGAACATCTCCTCGCTGTTGGCCGCTTTTTTGATGATGTCCATTGGCATTGACGTGATCACAAGCGGCATCCGCTCGCTGTTCGGCAAGGAAAAGGCAGCGGCTCCTGACGTTTTAGCGGCTGTGGTTGCGCTCGCCTCGGCGGCCGTTATGATTGGCGTTTATGCAATCAATCGCCGGCTGGCGCGGCGGACGAACAGCATGGCGCTGGCGGCCGTGGCGAAAGACAATTTATCGGATGCGCTGGTGAGCATTGGCGCCGCCATTGGCATCGCCGGCGCGCGGCTTGGGTGGCCATGGCTTGATCCGCTGGCGGCGCTTGTTATCGGGGCGATGATTGGCAAGACGGCGTGGGAGGTGTTTATGGAGACGGCGCATACGCTCACCGACGGTTTTGATGAACAGCAGCTCGCCGTTTATAAAGACGAAATCGCGGCGGTGAGCGGCGTGCGCGATGTCGCTGACATTAAAGCGCGCATGTTAGGCAACGACATTGTGCTGGAAGTGACGATCCGCGTTGACTCGCATTTGACGGTGGCAAAAAGTCATGAAATCGCTGATGAAGTCGAGCGTTTGATGCGAAACCGGCATAACATTCGGGCGACGCACGTCCATGTGGAACCGGAAGCGGTGCGCTGACTGGCTTCGGGCGCATTGGCGGGCGGACGCGGCGAGGCGCCTAGACAGCGAATGACTTGTCGGGATGTGACGCTTTGCAGCCGGGATGCAGCCGGGAGAAGCTGCTTGTCGCCAACAGCGAGCGGATGCGGCCAAACCGTTGCCGCTGACTTGTTTTTGGCGGCGGGAGGGGAGTAGTTTTGCGGCAAACAGCAAACAATACAATTAAAATCGTTTGCATGGAAAGGACGTCAGTCTATGGCGATCGAGCATAACTTTCGTTTGACGGTTGACGGAACGTACAAACGCCATGCGCCGGCAGGCAGCCAGTCGTGTTGGCTTCATTTCACCGCCGCCGCCAAGCCGGATTTGGAGCAGCTTCTTTCTTCGCTGTCCATTCACCCTCTCGCCCAACAGCGGCTGATGAACGGGACAGACATTCCCGCGTTTGACGAATACGAAGGATGTTTCTTCTTATCGCTGTTTATCGTTCGTCCGTCCGGCCGGACAGTGAACGTTCGTTTGCTGGCCGGCAGCCAATATATGATCAGCTATATGGATGAAAACGATCCGCTTGTTGATCACGTGAAAGAACGTTTGTTGAACCATCGCGGTCAGGCGCTGTATCCTGGGTACGTGCTGTATCACTTTTTAGACTTGGCCGCCATCCGTTTTTTGCAAGTCATCGATCAGATCGCTGACCGCATTCAGACGCTTGAACGGCAAGTGTTTGCGACCCCGTTTGCCAACGAAATCGGGCGCGAGATTTATCGGATGAAAACACATCTTCATGAGCTGCGCCAAATCGCCGAGGCGCAGGAAGAAGCGATCAAAATGATCCGCCACGCTGATTTGCCGTATATCAATCAAGAGACGAATCCGTATATCGAGGAAGTGGCGTCGCGATTCTCACGCGTGCCCGCCGCGCTCGACGCGTTTAAGGAATCATTGTCCGCCATTTTCGATTTGCAACTGTCGCTCAAATCAGATCATATGAACG
This sequence comes from Geobacillus sp. CCR, assembly GCF_052906625.1. NCBI lineage: Bacteria > Bacillati > Bacillota > Bacilli > Caryophanales > Anoxybacillaceae > Geobacillus > Geobacillus sp. CCR. The sequence continues at coordinate 102,631 of NZ_JBREBQ010000008.1, forward strand.
TCATTATGAAGACATTGACATTGGTGAGCGTCATATTTTTGCCGATGACGTTTATCGCCGGTGTATACGGCATGAATTTTGCGTTTATGCCAGAGCTGAAATGGAGATACGGCTACCCGTTTGCCTTGTTGCTCATGGCAACCGTTGCTATGCTCATCGCCCTCTATTTTAAGCGAAAAGGTTGGTGGGGAGAGACGGGGACGAAAGAAAAATAGGCGTTTTTCTAGAAGGTCGGTGATTTAACGGAGAAAACGCTCCAGCAAGGAGCTTTCGCCAATGGATCAACGGCTCTTCCGTGCGTTCGTGGACCAATCTTTTTGAAGAAAACGCGGTTTTTCACCAATCTTCTAGAAATTTGGGCATTCGCCCGGCCGTTTGGGCGGGCGGGCGCATATGATGGCCCTGTGAACCGATGAAGGAGGTGCCCGCCGTGAGCGGTTTTGTCAACAGCGGTTATACGGTCGTCATCGTCCTGTTCATTTTACTGATTATTGTTGGCTGTGCCTGTGTCGCTTGATGAGCGAAAAAATAAGAAAGGACGGCGGTCAAACGGGCCGCGAAGGGGGCGGGTGCTCATATTCAGCTGCGCCCCTTCTCCATTGGGCAACCGCGTCGAGCGATGCGGGTGAGTGTTTTGATGGATAAAGTGAAGCGGCGGCGGTATAATGAAACAGAAATGATCATGGAAAAGGAGAAGACGACGTGGGGCATTGGAGCGAAGAAAAGCAAGGCATCTTGTATACGGCTGCTTCGTACTTGCTGTGGGGAGTATTGCCGCTGTACTGGAAGCTGCTAGAGGCGCGCCCGGCGCTTGAGATTTTGGCGCACCGCATCGTGTGGTCGTTCGTGTTTATGGCCATCCTTCTGGCAGCGAATGGGCAGCTTGGCGCCTTCCGCCGGGAGCTTCGGGCGATGCGCCGTAAGCCGGCTAAGGCATGGGGGATCGCCGCTGCTGCCGTGCTCATCAGCGCCAACTGGTTTGTCTACATATGGGCGGTGAATCATCATCATGTCGTTGAAACGAGCCTCGGCTATTATATCAACCCGCTTGTCAGCGTGGCGCTTGGGACGATCGTATTGCGCGAGCGGTTGAGCGTTGGGCAGTGGGCCGCTGTTTTTCTTGCCGCCGCCGGCGTGGCGGCGATGACGGCGGAATATGGCGCGTTTCCGTGGGTCGCCATATCGCTCGCGTTGACGTTCGGGTTTTACGGCTTAGTGAAAAAACTGGCCAGCGTTGACTCGTCCATTGGCTTGACGCTTGAAACAATGGCCGTCATGCCGCTTTCAGCCGTTTACTTATTATGTGTGTACAACGAAACGCCAGCCCTCGTCAAGACGGCCGAATGGTGGCAATGGGCGCTGTTGGCTGGAGCCGGGCCAGCGACGGCCGTGCCGCTTTTGTATTTCGCCAAAGGGGCGAAGCGTGTGTCAATGACAACACTTGGTTTTTTGCAATACATTTCGCCGACGATCAGCCTTCTCCTTGGCGTCTTTTTGTTCGGCGAGCCGTTTACGAAAGCGCATTTTTATGCGTTTAGCTGCATCTGGACGGCGCTTATTTTGTTTTCCGCTGTTCAAATCAAGCAAGCGCCGGGGCGGAAAAAATGGAAGCGAAACTCGCTCGGAGCATAACATCGGTCCGCGGATGGACCGTTTTTTTTTACGTTGCGGCAAATACCCATTTTTGCCGAAACATCTAACCATTTCCTCGGCTTCTGAATAGTCTACTAGTACAAAAACGAAGGAGGTGCTGGCAAATGGGTGCAGCTTACGGCGGCGGATTCGCGTTGATCGTCGTTCTGTTCATCTTGTTGATTATTGTCGGATGTGCATGTATCGGTGGTTGGGTGTACTGATGCCTCTTACTTGCTAGCAAGGAGGTGACGAATATGCCATATGGCTTTTATGGCGGCTGGGGCTGGGGCGGCTATGGCTTCGGTTATCCGGGTTACGGCGGCTACGGCTACGGCTTTGTGCTGATCGTCGTTTTGTTTATTTTGCTCATTATCGTCGGGGCAACATGGTGCTAGGCGGATGATGGGCATGCGGGGGGAGACGGCCGGGCAACGGCTGTTTCCCCCGCTTTTTTTGTGAACAGGCAGGAACAACGAAAGGAAGTGGAGAAATCATAAACGATGAGAAAATGGAAAGCATATGGAGGACGGGGAAATGACACATATTGCAAAAGACATCGTCGCGACGTTTTCGATCGTCGCGTTCGATCCGGCGACCGGGGAGCTTGGCATCGCTGTTCAATCGAAATTTTTAGGCGTTGGTGCGGTTGTTCCGTGGGCGAAAGCGGGCGTCGGAGCGGTGGCGACGCAATCGTACGCCAACACGTCGTACGGACCGCGCGGCCTCGAATGGATGGCAAAAGGGAAATCGGCGCAAGAAACGCTTGAGTTGCTCGTTGCCGATGACAGTGAGCGCGATTTGCGCCAAGTCGGCATCGTGGATGCGAAAGGACGGGCGGCGACGTTCACCGGGAAAAAATGTTACCCGTGGGCCGGGGGCATCACCGGGCCGAACTATGCGGCTCAAGGCAATATTTTAGCCGGCGAGGAAACGGTGCTGGCAATGGGAAGGGCGTTTGAGCAGACAAAAGGTCCGCTCGCCGAGCGATTGTTAAAGGCGCTTCAAGCTGGTCAGGCAGCGGGGGGCGACCGCCGCGGGCAACAGTCGGCCGCCTTGCTTGTCGTGAAAGAAGGAGGGGGATATGGCGGCTACAATGACCGTTATATCGACTTGCGCGTCGATGATCACCCGCGGCCGATCGAGGAGCTTATTCGCTTGTATCAGTTGCGCCAGCTTTACTTTGAGAAACCGCGTCCCGAAAAAGTGGCAGCGATTGAAGGAACGGTAAAGGAAGAGGTGGCCGCCCACTTGGTCCGTCTCGGTTATTTGTCGAAAGAGCGCTCGGCGGATCGCGAGGCGCTTCATGAGGCGCTGACCGTGTATATACATACAGAAAATTTTGAGGAGCGCCAAGTGGAGAAAGGAAAAATCGACCTCGATGTATTACAGTATATGAAGCAGCAGCCGTCGCCTAACGAGGTCGGCTAAGGGAAACCGGCCTTGTCGACTGCATGATCCATCATGCTGCAACAAAAAGGATGTCCCTAGAACTGGGCGGGACATCCTTGTTTATCGACCGCTCCCTCTTAAAAGGCGCATGGCGCACGCCCGCTGTCATGTCTGCGCCAAACGGCCCGCAGGCGAAAGCTGAGAAACAGCGCGCCCGTTGCCAATCCGGCGATCAGGCCGATCCAATAGCCGAACGCCCCGGCGGCAGTCAGTAGAGCGAGCGCGCAGCCAAGCGGAAGCCCAACGCCCCAATAGGCGAGAAGAGCGGACCAAAAAACGGCGTTTACCTCTTTATAGCCCCGCAGCGCTCCTTGGATGGGAGCGGCGATGGCATCGGAAACTTGAAAGAAGATCGCATAGAGCAAAAACTTCCCTGTCAACGCCGCCACTGTCGGATCGTTTGTATACAGCCGGGCGACATGGCTGCGGAAGGCGGAAAGGAACAGCGCTGCTGCGGCGGCGACGGCCAAGGCGAGGGTGATGCCGATCAAGCAATATTGTTTGGCGGCTTCATAACGGTTGGCCCCGGCTTCAACGCCCACGGCGATCGTCAGCGCCATCGATAAGCTGAGTGGAATCATATACAACAGTGAAGCGAAGTTGAGGGCGCTTTGATGCGCGGCGACCGTTTCCGCGCCAAACCGGCCGACAAGCAGCGTCACAGCAGCGAAAATGCTCGTTTCAAAAAAGATGGCCGACCCGATCGGCACCCCGGTTTTCAGCAACTCTTTCCATGCGGCCCATGACGGACGGTAGAAACGGACGAGTACACGATAGGGAGCCAAGCGCCGAAATTTCAAAGCGGCAAAGGCAGCGGCCGCGAAGCAGTACGCATACGTGATCGCCGTCGCGTAACCAGTGCCGATGCCGCCAAGGCGCGGAAATCCGCCATGCCCGTAAATCAACAACCAGTTGAACAGCATATTGACCGGCAAGGCGGTGAGCGTAATCCACATCGTCACTTTCGTTTGCCCAAGCGCATCGATGAAATAGCGGAGCACAGAATAAAGAAACAGAGGGATGATCCCAAACGACAAGGCGCGCAAATAATGAAAGGCGATATGCCGAACGTTTTCATCCAAAGACATCTGTTTCAAGATAAACGGCACGGCAGCGGCGCCGATCAGGACAATGGCGACAGCAAGCGCGACAGCCAAGTAGAGCGCCTGGGCGACGGCGCGAGTGATCGAGTCATGCCGTCCGGCGCCGAAATGGTGTGAGACGATCGGGGACAGGGCGAGCAAAATGCCGCCGGCGCCGGTAAACACCGGCACCCATAGGCTTGAGCCGATCGCGACGCCGGCAAGATCTTCGGCGCTCGCATGACCGGACATGGCGACATCGACAAAGTTCATGGCATATTGACCGGTTTGCGAAACAAAAATGGGAAGAAACAAGGCGAACAGGCGCCGCCATTTGCCGTTGGGCGGAGCGGTCGTTGCCATAATGGCTCCTCCTTTTCTGTGATAAAGTGATACATTGTTCTAAATCATCAATCTCCCCACTTCCGAAGCTGGGATGGCCCCCTCTTCGGAAGCGATTTATGACGAAAGAAACGGCGGTTGGCTGCAAAGCGGGAATTCGATCAAAAAACATGTGCCGTGCGCGTCGCTTTGCACTTTCATCGTCCCGCGATGCAGTTCGACGATTTTTTTCGATAATGACAGGCCGAGCCCAGTTCCCGTTTCCTTCGTTGAAAAAAACGGATCGAAAACATGGTCGATGACCGACGGCGGAATGCCGGGTCCATCGTCGCAGAAGCGAAGCTGAACGAGATGGTTGATTTTTCGGCTGCAGATCGACACCCTCATCGTTTTCGCCACTTTTGCTTCCACGGCGTTGCGAAATAAGTTTAAAAACACTTGCAAAAGCTGGCTGCGGTCGCCGTTCATTTCGTAATCGTCAAGCTGGTCATCAAGGTCAAAATGGACGTCGACGTTATGCAATAGCGCTTCGCTTTGCAATAGGACGCCGACATCGTCGCGCAAAAAGCGGTGCAAGTTGAACGTCTCCATTTTGACGTCCGCCGGCTTGGCGATATTCAAAAAATCCGTGATAATGTCGTTCGCCCGGTCGAGCTCAGGAATTAAAAGCCGCTCAACGAGCGAGGCGATGCGATCCGGCAAGTCGCTTTTCAATAGTTGCAAATATCCGCGCACCGTCGTCAGCGGATTGCGGATTTCATGGGCGATGCCGGCGGCGATGCGGCCAGCGACCGCCAGCTTTTCTGTTTCTTTCATCATATTGAGCGACTGAAACATACTGATGACTCGTTTGATCGATCCGTCATCGTTGTAAATAAAACGGGTGTTGACGATCCCGTAAAATCGGTCGAGCACTTCGTAATTGTAAAGCGGCTCGCCTTTTTCAAGCGATTCGAGCGTCGCGATCAGCTCATCAGGGAGCTTCAGCAGCTCGCGAATATGTTTGCCGATGATGGCATCGCGATCCACGCCGGTGTCAACAGCCGCCTGCAAATTGCAAAGCGTGATGATCCCTTGAGCGTCGACAAAGACAATGTGGTGCGGAACGAGATCGAGCAACGGCGTCAAAAAGGCTTCCACTTTTTCAAACGGTACGTCGCGATGCAAGTCAATATCCCACTGCCATTTGGCTTCCTTTTCAAGGGACGGCGGAATGGTGCGAAGGTGCGGCCGGACGTCGCCGCGCTTTTTTTCGATGGCGATTCCACTTTCATAATCGGCAAAGGTGAACGGAAACGGAAGCTTTTCGATGAGCCGCTCATAAGCGCGCAGCTTTCGTTCGAGTTCTTCGATTTGCGATTGTACGAGTCGATCGTTCATCTTTCCAAACTCCTTAGCTGCACATTTCGTTTTTTATTTTACAAAAACCGCCCTCCGTTGGCTATGGCGGACATCCTGACGACATATGTTTCGCCGCCTTGGCGGACGCTTGTCATCGCCGTTGTCCACGCGGCAACATCCGGCGCTGTATAGTACAACTTTTTAGTCACAATCGCTTCATCCTTTCGTATTCCGAATGCTTTTCTTTCATATTAGCAAATTCGCTCGCATTTGCCTATCGTGGATCTTCCCAACCGCTTTCTCCCATCAAACGGGCGAAGGATTCCATTGGCGCTATTAGGTTTTGATGGATCACAGCCAAATGAAGACGAATTTCCTAATTGATAAAACAATGTGCTAAATCATCAATGGGTACCGTCAAGAATTTTGTGTAATGAAAGATAGATAGGGTATCTCTGAATGGATTTAGAATGGATAAGGAGTCGGTTTCCTCCGCACAGGAGACAGAATATTCTGTCTCCTGTGCGGAAAGGGAGA